>JBBATT010000014.1:0-16696 GCA_040398605.1 Chakrabartia sp. | reverse complement strand
TCTGCGTCAGCTTGGCGTCCATAAGGGTCAAGGCTGGCTCTATGGCCGTCCGTTGCCAATCACCGCGGTCCTTGAACTGCTGGCCGAGCGCAACCTACTTCCGGCCGCACGCCAAAGCACGGCAAGCACGCCACCAGCCGAAGGCCTGCTGCCCGATTTCGACGAGGAAGTCCGCCGCCTCGCCTGAGGCAGATCGCCTGACTTTGTTGGACTCATTGCCCGAGCCAGCTTAAAGGGCCGCGCATGGGCGATCGCTTTTACAAGATGCACGGACTGGGCAACGACTTTGTCGTGATCGACGGGCGTGAGACGCCAGTTGCGATGACCGAAGCTCGCGCCCGTGCCATTGCGGACCGCCGCACCGGCATCGGCTGTGATCAACTCATTCTGCTCGGCCCCTCGGCCAGCGCCGATGCGCAGATGCGCATCTTCAATCATGACGGCAGCGAAGTGGGCGCGTGCGGCAATGCCTTTCGCGCCGTGGCGCTGCTGCTTGGTGGCAAGACCACGCTAGAGACGCTGGGCGGCACCATCGCGCTTGAGGCGCAGGGCGACAAAGCCCGCGTCGAACTGGAAGAGCCATGTTTCGATTGGGACGTCATTCCGCTCGCTTATGCGATGGACACGCGCGACATGCCGGTCAGCTGGGAAGAGCTTGATCACCCGGCCGCCGTCAATGTCGGCAACCCACATGTCATTTTCTTCGTGCCCGATTGCGATGCGGTGGACCTCGCCCGGCTTGGCCCCGTCATCGAAACCGATCCGATTTTCCCGGAACGCATCAACGTCAACGTCGCGAGCCTTGCGGGCAAGGATCATCTGAAGCTGCGCGTTTGGGAGCGTGGCGCAGGCCTGACGCTCGCCTGCGGTACCGGCGCGTGCGCAACGGCCGTTGCCGCAATCCGCGCCGGGCTTGTCGCCTCGCCGGTCCAAGTCTCCTTGCCGGGAGGCGACTTGACCATCGCATGGGCACCGGGGGAACGCATTTGCATGACCGGCCCCGCCACGCTCGTCTACACCGGCGAGACCGACTGGAGCCGCTTCGGATGAACGGACCGGAGGTGGTCAATTTCGGCTGCCGCCTCAACATTGCCGAAGGCGAAGCGATCCGGGCGGCAGCAGCCGATCACGGCAATCTCGTGATCTTCAACAGCTGTGCTGTGACCGCAGAGGCTGAGCGTCAAGTGCGCCAGGCCATCCGCCGCATGAGGCGCGAACGGCCCGAGGCGCGGATTGTTGTCACCGGCTGTGCGGCAGAAACCATCGGGCCGGAACTCGCGGCCATGGCTGAGGTGGATGCCGTTGTCGGGAATGCGGCGAAGCGTGAGCTGGCTTCATACGCGTCGCTTGACGCGCATCCCTTGAAACCGCTTGGGGCAAACGGCTTGGGGCTTACCCCCGCCGTGTCCGGCGCAGACCATGCCCGCGCCTTTGTCGAGGTACAGAACGGCTGCGACCATGATTGTACCTTCTGCGTCACCACACTGGCGCGAGGGCCAAGCCGGTCCCTTCCTGGGGGCGCGATCATTGATGCCATCAAAGCCCGCGTTGATGCCGGCCAGAGGGAAGTCATCCTGACGGGCGTGGACCTCACCAGCTATGGCCCCGATCTCCCCGGAAGCCCCACGCTCGGCCTGCTGGTCGAACGTATTCTGACGCACGTTCCGGCGCTGGAACGGCTTCGGCTTTCCTCGCTCGATTCCATTGAGATTGACGACCGGCTGTTTGATCTCATCACCGGAGAAGCCCGGATCATGCCGCACGTCCACCTCTCACTTCAGTCGGGGGATGACATGATCTTGAAGCGCATGAAGCGCCGCCATTTGCGCGCCGATGCGGTCCGGCTGGTCGAACGGCTAAAGGCCAAGCGTCCAGACATCGCCATTGGCGCCGACATCATCGCTGGCTTCCCGACAGAAGAGGACGCCATGTTCGCAAATTCGCTCGCACTGCTTGAGGATTGCGACATCGTGTTCGGCCATATCTTCCCCTACAGCCCGCGCCCCGGCACAGCGGCGGCACGGATGCCGCAGCTTGACCGCGCCACCATCAAAGCGCGCGCCGACCGGCTGCGCACCGCCGCGATGAGCCGCAAGGCGCACTGGCTAAGCCAAATGGTGGGCACGCAGCAAAGAGCCCTCATCGAACGCGACGGACGGACCGGCCATGCCGAAAACCATGCCTTAGTCGAAATTCCCGCCTCAGAGGATTTCCGCTTTGCGCCCGATGCCTTAAAGGGCCGCATCATGACCCTGACCATTACCGCGAGCGACGGCATCAAGCTGGCCGGCATTCCCGCATGAGCGACACCGAAAACACGCCTTGGCATAAGAAGCTGCTCGGCGGCTTCAAGCGCACGTCCGAGCGGCTGAGCGAGAATCTGACCGGGCTTGTCACCAAGTCAAAGCTGGATGCCGAAACGCTGGACGAGATTGAAGAGGCGCTGATTGTCTCTGATCTTGGACCCGCCACCGCGCGCCGCATCCGCGACCGGCTGGCCGACAGCCGCTATGAGCGCGGGATCGACGAAGCGGGCGTGCGCGAAGTGCTGGCGAGCGAAATCCGCGATGTCCTGGCACCGGTTGCCAAGCCACTCGACATCATCGCCTTCCCGCGCCCGCAGGTCATCCTCGTCATCGGCGTGAACGGCTCCGGCAAGACGACCACCATTGCCAAGCTGGCCCATCTGTTTCTGGAGCAGGATTATGGCGTGATGCTGGCGGCGGGTGATACCTTCCGTGCCGCGGCCATCGGCCAGTTGAAAGTCTGGGCAGACCGCTTGGGCGTGCCGATTGTGTCGGGCGCCGAAGGTGGCGATGCAGCCGGCATTGTGTTCGACGCGGTCAAACAGGCGACCGAGACGGGCATCGACGTGCTGATCGTCGACACGGCAGGCCGCCTCCAGAACAAGCGTGAGCTGATGGACGAACTGGCGAAAATCCGCCGTGTCCTTGGGCGCATCAACCCTGCCTCACCGCATGACGTCGTCCTCGTCCTTGATGCGACAACGGGGCAGAACGCGCTCTCGCAGATCGAGATCTTTAAGGAGGTGGCGGGCGTCACCGGCCTCGTGATGACCAAGCTCGACGGCACGGCGCGCGGCGGTGTGCTTGTCGCGGCCGCTGAAAAGTTCGGCCTGCCCATCCACGCCATTGGCGTTGGGGAGACCATCGAAGATCTTCGTCCGTTTGACGCAAGCGAAGTCGCCAACATCATTGCCGGAGCAGACAGGGCATGACGCAAGAGCCGCAGACTACAAAGCCCCCCGCCCAGCCCGCGCCCAATCTGCTCGTTGATCTCGGGCCGCTCGGCGTGTTTCTGCTGACCTATTGGGCGGCAGGTGTCTGGGTGGCCACAGGCGCCTTCATGGTCGCCACGCTTGCAGCCATCATCTGGTCCCGCGTGAAGCACGGCAAGGTTTCCGTGCTGCTCATGTTTTCGGGCGTCATGGTGCTGTTTTTCGGCGGCCTCACCATCTGGCTGCACGATGAAACCTTCATCAAGATGAAGCCGACCCTCTATTATCTGATGGTGTCCGGCATCCTCTTTTTCGGGACGCTGACGAAGAAGCCCACGCTCGAACTGGTGATGGCACATGCCTATCCCGAACTCAGCCAGCGCGGCTGGCATTTGTTGACGCGCAACTTTGCGTGGTTCTTCATCGGCATGGCGATCCTCAATGAGATCGTCTGGCGCAACAGCTCAACAGGGTTTTGGTTGGGCTATAAGCTGTGGGGCGCGCTGCCGCTGACATTGCTGTTCGGCGGGCTCAATGTGCCGATGATCCTGCGACACAGTGCGACGGCCGAGGGAGACAAGGCCTAGCCTTTCCCACCCGCTCGCCCTGAGCTTGTCGAAGGGCCGTCCTTTTACTTTTGCGAAAAGGAAATGCAGTCCTTCGACAAGCTCAGGACGAACGGGATTTGGTGGGATTTAACCCGCCACCTCCAGCAAACCGTGCTTCTTCAAACAATGCCGCAGCTGATCATAAGTCAGCCCCAGCGCCTTGGCTGTTGCGCGCTGGTTGTGCCGGTGCCGCCGCAACGCCTCTTCGAGCAACTGCCGTTCATAGGCATGGACCGCAGCGCGGAAATCTTCGGGCAGGGCCAAGGGTGGCGCGTCATTGGCGCGCAGCTCTGTGGGCGCCGCTTCGGCCATCTCCTGCCCCGTCACCGGCTGCCAGGGCGAGACGAACGGATCAAACACGATGTTACCAACCGGCAGGCTCATATCATCCCAACGATAGACCGCCCGCTCGGCGACATTGCGCAATTCGCGGATATTGCCCGGCCAGGGATAAGCTTCCATCTCCGCCATCGCCTCGGTGTCAAACCCCGGCCAGCGCGGCCAATCCAATTCGGCGGCCATACGGCGCCCGAAAAAGTCAGCGAGTTGGGCGATATCCCCGTCCCGCGCCCGCAGCGGCGGCAGGGTAATCACGTCAAAGGACAGCCGGTCGAGAAGGTCGGCGCGGAACCGCCCCTTATCGACCATGGCAGGGAGATGCTCATTGGTCGCCGCAACAATGCGCACATCCACGCGCACCGGCTTGTTCGCGCCGATCCGGGTAATCTCTCCATATTCAACCGCGCGCAGCAGCCGCTCCTGCGCGCCGGCTGACAGCGTTCCAAGTTCATCGAGAAACAGCGTGCCGCCATCCGCCTCTTCAAAGCGCCCCGTCCGCGCGCGGGTGGCGCCGGTGAAGGCGCCCGCTTCATGTCCGAACAGTTCGGCCTCGATCAGCGTTTCGGTGAGCGCGGCGCAATTCATGGCCACAAACGGACCATCCCAACGCGGGCTGAGGCGGTGAAGACGTTCCGCCACCAATTCCTTGCCGGTCCCACGCTCCCCGATGACGAGCACCGGACGGTTGAGATGGGCCGCCCGACTGACGCGTTCCACGCTGTCGAGAAAGGCGAGCGATTGCCCGATAAATTGATTGTCGCGCTCCATTGCCAACTATTAGCATATTTTCCCAATATTCAGCAATAGCTCATGCGTTATTTCATGCCATTTTGGTTTCAAAATGGCGGAAATGCGCCGTCTCCGTAAACTGGCACGGTCCATGCTGTTCTCTTGGCATACCGCAAACATGCGGCCCAACATTCAACGCCAAAGTTCAGGGAGACCTAACATGACACGCTACACTTCTTTCGATTTCCGCAATTCGGTTCTCGCCATCGTCGCAACGATCCTTGTGAGCACCAGCAGCCTCTTCCTGGCCGCAGGCCCGATCGGTCAGGCGAATGCGGAAACGGTTCAGACCCAGTCTGAATACCCCCTCGCATAACCCCCTACCGGCCGCTCCCCCCGGCCGGAGACCACGCCGGGGAAGGTAACCATCCCCCAAACCTTCCCCGGCCCCCTTTCACCAGTATCCACAGCGTCACACAATCAGGAGTTTCAACAGATGGGCATCTTCTCGCGCACCCGCGACATCATCGCCGCCAACGTTACCGACCTTCTCGATAAGGCCGAAGATCCCGCCAAGATGATCCGCATGATCATCATGGAAATGGAAGAAACGCTGATCGAGGTTCGCGCCTCTGCCGCCCGCACCATTGCCGACCAGAAGGAACTGCGCCGCCATATCGCGAAGCTGGAAACCCTTCAGGACAGCTGGAAGGAAAAGGCCGAACTCGCGCTCTCCAAGGATCGTGAAGACCTCGCTAAGGCCGCTCTGGTCGAACGCCAGAAGGCCGCCGATATGGGCGAACAGCTGAAGAGCGAAATTGCCGTCCTTGATGATGCGCTGCGCGCCAATGAGGAAGACATCTCAAAGCTGCAGGCCAAGCTGCGCGAGGCCCGGGGCCGCCAGAACACGATCACCACCCGTCTGGAAGCGGCCAACAACCGCATCCGCGTTCGTGAAGCCTATGCCGGCACCCGGGTGGATGAAGCCTTTGCGCGCTTCGACATGCTCGACCGCCGCGTTGATCTCGCCGAAGGCCGCGCCGATGCCCTTGGCCTGGGCGCGGCCCCCAAGTCGCTCGAAGAGGAAATCGCTGAGCTGAAGTCGAATGAAAAGGTCGACGCCGAACTGGAAGCCCTGAAGGCTGCCGTGAAGAAGGGCTGATCCGATGGAAGAAGGCATCATCGTCGCCCCGCTTGTCGTCGGCATCCTGTTTATCGGACTGCCTTGGCTGGTTTTCCATTATCTAACCCGGTGGAAGACAGCGGCGACCCTCACCCGCGAGGACGAGAATTTGCTGGATGAGCTCTATGATCTCGCCCGCCGCCTCGAAGACCGCATGACCACGATCGAACGCATCATCGCAGCCGACGATCCAGACTGGAAAAAGGGCGCCTGAGAGCGCCGACACCAAACGCCACAGGAGTATTTATCATGTCTGCAAGCCGCACTAAATTCTACCTCGACAAACAGAATGCCAAATGGCTTGGCGTCTGCTCCGGGATAGCCGATTACACCGGCATTGACGTCACTTGGGTGCGCGTCGGCACCGTGCTCGGCTCCATCCTCGGCTCAGGCTTTCTCATCATCGCCTATCTCGTGATCGGCTGGATCGCCGAGGCCAAACCCTATGGTCTGTATACCGACAAGGAAGAGTCTGACTTCTGGCAGGGTGTCCGTCAGTCCCCGGCCCGCACGACGCGCGATGTCCGCTCCAAACTGCGCGACATTGACCGTCGCATGGCCAATGCTGAAACGCACTATACCAGCCGCAACAGCCGCCTTGCCGATGAAATCGACAACCTGAAGTAAACCGGACACGCTCGAGGAGACACGAGATGGAATGGGGTGGACCGAATTTCGTCCTGGCGATCATCGCCATCAGCACCGTCGGCTGGATTGCCACCAGCTGGATCCGCGCCCGCCATGGCTATCCGGTGGAAGGAGAATGGGGCGGCACCGTCTCAAAGTCCGACCCGGATGCCGAGCGGAAGATCGCGCTCCTCTCCTCCGAGAATGCGCGGATGGCAGGGCAAGTTAGCCGCCTTGAAGAGCGCATCGCCGTTCTGGAACGCATCGCCACCGACGCGCCCTCCCGCCTGACCGCTGAAATCGAACGCCTGAAATAAGGACACCGACATCATGATCGAAACCGAAATCGCGCCCTTCATTCCCTACATCGCGCTTCTGGCGATCAGCATCGGCTTCCTCGGTGTCGTCGGCTGGATCTTCACCACCTGGCTGCGCGTGAAAAATGGCTATCCGCTCGAAAACAGCTGGGGCAAGCCGATCTATCCCCGCCAGACCACCGAAGAGCTGGAACGCATTAAGCTGCTCAGTCAGGAAAATGCCCAACTGCGTGCCGAACTTGGGTCGGTCAAAGATCGCCTCGCCAATGTCGAACGCATCGTGACCGATGAAGCCCATGCCCTCAACCGCGAGATCGAAAAGCTCCGCGGCAAAGCGAACTGAGAAGGACTAAGTTTATGGACGGCCTTTTTGCTCTCATTCCGATCCTCGCCCTCCTGATCCCCATCGTCGCCATCGTGTCGCGGACCGTGACCAAGATGATGGAACTCAAGGAAAAGCAGTTGCAGGTGCAAACCACCATGACCGCTGAAAAAGCCGCGCAATATGCATCGCATGTCGAGCGGCTGGAACAACGGGTCCGCGTGCTGGAACGCATCATCACCGATAAGGGCGTCGCCCTGTCCGATGAAATCGAACAGCTCCGCGATAGCCCCGTCAACTAAACAGAAAACAATCACTGCCTTTAGGGAGACAAGATATGAACCCGTTTGAAATGGTTGTCCTGATCGTCGCGATTGTGACCATCGGCGGCATGTTCCGCGCCAAGCACGGCCTGCGCAAGGATCGCCAGGGCAATTCTGTGGTCGTCGCAAATGATGCGGAGAGCCGCCAAATGCGCGACGAGATCAAGCAATTGAAAGAGCGTATCGCGGTGCTGGAACGCCTCGCCACCGATACCAACAGCGCGGTCGCCCTTGATCGCGAAATCGAAAAGCTGCGTTAATCGCAGCGGGTTTTCAGGGAGAACCGACATGACTGACGCCTCCACTCTCATTCTTGCCCTGACCGGTCTTGCGGGACTTGCCCTTGCTTCCTTTGTCGGGCTGGCCGCCTTTACCAAATGGGTCGAGTTGAAGCGCTGTGAGATCGACACGCACCGCGGACATGACGCCAGCATGCCGACCACAACGAGCCGCATTGAAATCGCCGATCTGCGCGAACGACTGCGCAAACTAGAAGCCATTGCAGCTGGTGTTGATTACTGAGTGAAACGGGGCGTGGATGTTTCCCCGCCCCTGCATTTTCCCCTCGCATCCACGCGCGGTCACTGGCAAGGACGCCAGTAGAGAGTCGCAGGCTCCCGCGTTATTAGATGCACGCTGCCGAAAAATCGGCACTGGTTGGAGGGGTAATTTCCACATGAAATCTCGTTCGCTTGCTTTGGGAACGGCTGTTGCGCTGGTCGCAATGGCCTTGGCTGGTTGCGTCGAAAAAGGCGGCAAGAACGCCAATGTCGATGATGCGCGCCTCGTTGCAGGCAGCCCGGATGGCACCGACTGGCTGTCTTATGGCCGCACGATGGATGAGCAGCGCTTTTCGCCGCTGACGCAGGTTTCCGATCAGAATGTCGGCCAGCTTGGCCTTGAATGGTCGTCTGATCTGGACACCGCGCGCGGGCAGGAAGCCACCCCCATTGTTGTGGACGGCATCATGTATATCTCGACCGCTTGGTCGATGGTGAAGGCCTATGACGCCGCCACGGGCAAGAAGCTTTGGGAATATGACCCCAAGGTGCCGCGCGCCAAGCTGGTTGATGTCTGCTGCGATGCCGTCAATCGCGGCGTCGCTGTCTATAAGGGT
Source organism: Chakrabartia sp. (assembly GCA_040398605.1). Classification (GTDB taxonomy): domain Bacteria; phylum Pseudomonadota; class Alphaproteobacteria; order Sphingomonadales; family Sphingomonadaceae; genus Aquisediminimonas. Next base: position 7,893 of record JBBATT010000014.1, on the reverse strand, counting down.
CGCGTCTATGTCGGCACGCTCGATGGCCGACTGGTTGCGTTGAACGCCGACACCGGCAAGGTCCTTTGGGACAAGATGACGATCCCGCAGGGGTCCAACATGGCCATCACGGGCGCGCCGCGCATTGTGAAGGGCAAGGTGCTGATTGGCTCTGCGGGTGCTGAATACATCACGCGCGGCTATCTGGCCGCCTATGACGCCGAAACGGGCAAGGAAGCTTGGCGCTTCTACACCGTCCCCGGTGATCCATCGAAGCCGTTCGAGGGCAAGCATCTGGAAGCAGCCGCAAAAACTTGGGCGCCCGATGCCTGGAAGTCTGGCGGCGGCGGGACCGTTTGGGATTCGATCACTTATGATCCGACGACCAACCTCATCTATTTCGGCACGGCGAATGCCGAGCCCTGGAACCCCAATGCCCGTGGTGGCAAGGGGGGCGACAGCCTCTACACCGCGTCCATTGTCGCGGTGAACGCAGACACGGGTGAATATGTCTGGCACTTCCAGGAAACTCCGGAAGACCGTTGGGATTATGATTCCAACCAGCAGATCATCGCTGCCGACCTGCCGGTTAACGGCAAGACCACACGCGTGATCATGCATGCGCCGAAGAACGGGTTCTTCTACGTTCTCGACGCGAAAACCGGCAAGTTCATCTCTGGCAAGCCTTTTGCCAAGCTCATCACTTGGGCCAAGGGTCTGGACCCCGTCACCGGCAAGCCGGACGTGAACCCCGAAGCGCGGTATGAACAGACCGGAAAGCCGTATATCGGCTGGCCGGGCGCGCTTGGCGCACATAGCTGGCAGCCCATGTCGTACAGCCCGAAAACGGGTCTGGTTTACATTCCGGCCAACGAAATCTCACAGCCCTATTTCGCTGCATCCAAGGACTGGAAGCCCGGCAAGGTCGGCTTCCAGCTGGGCCTCGATACGGGCCAGATGGGCATGCCCGCTGATCCCGCCATCCGTGCAGCGGCCGCCGCTGCCACCACAGGTTCATTGCTGGCATGGGACCCTGTTGCCGGCAAGCCGCGCTGGCGCGTGGAACATCCCGGCCCATCCAATGGCGGGACGCTGGCAACAGCCGGCAACTTGGTCTTCCAAGGCACAGCCGGCGGAGAGTTCCGCGCCTATACGGCCGACAATGGCAAGCAGCTCTGGAGCTTCCCGACGCAGACCGGCGTGATCGCAGCCCCCATGACCTATTCGGTCAAGGGCGTGCAATATGTCGCGATCCTCGCAGGTTGGGGCGGCGTGTACGACGTGGCGCCGGGCATCTTGTCCAGCAAGTCTGGATCTGTGCGCAACATCAGCCGCCTGCTCGTCTTCAAGATTGGCGGCAAAGCGACGCTTCCGCCGCCACCGCCGCAGGCCAAGCAGGTCCTTGACCCGCCGCCGTTCACCGGCACAAAGGCACAGGCGGATGCAGGCATGAGCCCCTATCAGAACAGCTGTAGCGTCTGCCATGGCGATGCCGCGATTGCAGGCGGGCTCAACCCCGACCTTCGCCACTCGGCCATCCTTGGTGACCCGAAGATGTGGCAGAAGGTCGTCCATGACGGCGCCTTGTCCGAGAACGGCATGGTCGCTTGGAAGGACCAATATTCTGCCGAGCAGATTGAAAATATCCGCCAGTACGTGATCCGGCGGGCGAATGAAGACAAGGCGCTGGAGGCCAAGGGCAAATAAGCCCGGCCGTCCGCGCTGGACACAAAAAGGGGGCGGGAAGCACATCAGCTTCCCGCCCCCTTTTTTGTTTAGATCAGGCTTGGAGCCAGTCCGCCACTTGGGCAGCGACGTCGTTGGCTGCGCGGTTGAGAGCGTCCCCTGCACTGCGCGCATCTATGGTACCGGCCGGCACCCGCGCTTCAAACCTGCGAGTGCGCGTGGGACGATCCTTTTCGCCAGAAATCGTCGCATCATAAACAACAACGGCGCGCACGCCCTTTTCCTCAATATCAAAGCGGAGGAGTTGGCCAGACAAAGTCGCGCCCGTTGCCATGTTGAACTGGCGTGGGTCGAGCACCGTCCGTCCGGTCTTTGCGCGGATCGTCTCTGACAGCAACCGCTGGAAGAGGCGCGGTGGCGGCTCCACCCAGACAGCATCTTTGATAAAGGCGATCGCCGTCTGCCCCTGTGCGACCGGCAGTCGCGTTGTTGAGATCGACTGTGGTGCCAGCGGCACCGAGACGGTGAGACTATCCCCCGCCTGCACCAGCACGCCATCATTGGCTGTCGGGCTAGAGGTAGGCGTGAGCGTCAGCAGAAAGTCCGGCGCCTTGCCGGTCAGGCCAAGGCTGCATCCGCCAAGCAAAATGGCGGCACCAAAGATCAGGGTCGTGCGCTTCATTTGCCGTCCTTATCCCCCTTATATTCGGGCAGTCTGGGCCCGCCGATCAAGGCGCCAGCGCCCTGCTGGTCAATCTTGTTGGCAACCGAACTGAGCGATTCAGACATGCCCCGAAGGTCGCGCACCAGTTGGCCGATTTCAGGCAGCGTCTGGGTCGAGAAGGTCTTGATACCCGGCCGTGCTTCGGCAAGCGTCGCGTCCAGCGCCGTCATGCTCTGTTCGGCAGAGCGGATCGTCTTGCGCAGGTCACCGATGAGCGGGCGGCCCTCTTCATTCAGCAGGCTGTTGGTCGTCCCAGCAACTTCTCCCAATTGCTTGGCTGCGATCCCAGCTTCCTTTATGGCAATCTGGGCTTCCTTGATGCTGGCTTCCAGTTCCGGGCCGCCGCGCGCCAAATGGCCAGTCAGCTTATCGGTGTTGGCAAGGATGTTGCTAAACGACTTCTGGTTCTGGTCAGACAGCAATTCGGTCAGACGCTCCGTCAGGGTCGACAAACGTTCGAGCAATTGCGGCGCATTGTTGAGCAAGGCGCCAAGTCCGCCCGCCTTGGTCGGGATAACAGGCACGCGCCCCGGGCCTGGCCCCGGCTCTGTTAGCGGCGGCGTGCCCCGAATGGCGCCATCAAGCACGACGGTGGATGGACCGGTAAAGCTGCCCTGAATCGTCGCTGTGGTGCCTTGCAGCACCGGCGTATCTGGCTTCAACGCCACACGGACGCGCACGAACTGCGGATCATTCTTCCACAGCTCAATGGCGGTGATCTGCCCGGACGGCACGCCCGAAAAGCTAACGCTCCCGCCTTTGGCCAGACCATCCACCGATTGGCGGAAGAAAATGTCATACTCCTTGGCATTGGAGCCGGACAAACCAGCGATCCACATGGCAAAGGCGACGAGGGCTGCCAACAGGCCAAGAACGATACTGCCGACGAGCAGATGGTTGGATCGCGTTTCCATCAGGCCCTCATGCCCCCTTTGCCATGTGCCGATCAACCGAAGACTGCGCGGCACGTCCGCGTAGTCCGTTGAAATAGGCCTGAATCCACGGATGATCCGTCGCCAGAAGCTCCGGAATTGTGCCGACGGCAACCACCTTATGGTCCGCGAGCACAGCCACCCGATCACAGATGGCGTGCAGCGTATCCAGATCATGCGTGATGAGGAAAACCGTCAGCCCAAGTGTTTTGGACAGGTCCTTGGTCAATTCATCAAAGCCTGCCGCCGCAATGGGGTCCAGCCCAGCGGTTGGTTCATCCAGAAAGAGCAGCCGTGGATCGAGCGCGAGCGCCCGCGCCAGACCGGCCCGCTTGCGCATGCCGCCGGACAGTTCCGACGGATACTTGGCCGCAGCATTGGCTGGAAGGCCCGCCATCACGACCTTATAAGCCGCAATCTCGTCGAGCAGCTTTTGGCCGAGATTGGGGTAGAATTCCCGCAAAGGCACCTGCACATTTTCCGCGACCGTCAGCGTGGAAAAGAGCGCCCCGCCCTGAAACATGACGCCCCAGCGGCGTCGCAGATCAAGCTGCGCTTCATCTTCCTCATCGGTCATCGGCTCACCGAAGATTTCGATCTCCCCCGCGCTCGGCCTTTGGAGGCCGATGATCGTGCGCATCAGCACGGATTTGCCCGTGCCCGATCCTCCGACGACGCCCAAAATTTCACCATTGCGGACATCAAGGTCCACCCCGTCATGGATCACCTGATCCCCGAAATGATTGCAGATGCCGCGCACTTTGATGGCGATGGGGGCGTTCAGGTCCATCAGATCCACCCGATCTGCGAGAAGAAGACGGCGAAAAAGGCATCGAGCACGATCACAAGGAAAATCGCCTGCACCACGGCCGACGTGGTGCGCAGACCGACTTCCTCCGCATTGCCTTCCACCTGCATTCCTTGAAAGCAGCCCGACAGCGCAATGATCGCGCCAAAGACTGGCGCCTTGATCAGCCCGACCCATAGATCAGTAATGGGAATGACTTCCTGCAGCCGTTGTACAAAAGTGATGGGCGGGATTTCGAGTGACACCCAGCAGAACAGCCCGCCGCCAAAGATCGACACCAAAGTCGCGTAAAAGCCAAGCAGCGGCATCATGATGACCGCCGCCATCATGCGCGGAATGACGAGCGCCTCAATGGGCGACACACCGATGGTGCGCATCGCATCAATCTCTTCGGTCAGCTTCATCGTCCCGATCTGCGCGGCAAAGGCAGAGCCCGAACGACCGGCGACCATGATCGCGGTCATCAGCACGCCGAGTTCGCGGGTCGTGATCCGCCCGACGAGATTGACGGTCAGCGTTTCCGCGCCGAACTGCTGGAGCTGCACCGCGCCCTGTTGCGCAATGACAATTCCGATGAGGAAGCTCATCAAGCCGACGATGCCAAGCGCCTTTACGCCGACCAGTTCAAACCGGTGGACGATGGCATTGATGCGCAGGCGGCGCGGGTTGCGGATGATGTCCCAGCTGGAAATCAGGATGGCCCCAAAAAAGGCGACCAGACCCAAAATCGTCCGCAGCGCGATGACCGTCGCATCGCCGACTTCGGTGACAACGCGGACGACAGGGTTGATGGGTTCGGGACGGACGCGGACGTCTGTATCCGCTTGGCTGACCAGCGCGATCAGCCGTTTGGCTTCTTCGCTGGCGCCGACAATCTGCGCGCCGGTGCGCCCGGAAAATTGGTGGATAATCCACGCGCCGACGGTATCGACCCGCTCCACCGCAGAGATGTCGATTTGCGCGGCAGGACCCTCAAGAGCGTCGAGACGCTGGGGCAAATCCCCTAGATTCGACAGCGTCAGGCGGCCCGACACGCGCAGCGCGGTGCCCTTAGCCCCTTGTTCTTCGGTGAAATCCGCCTTGCTCGCCATCAGGGACATGTTTGGTGCATAAGCGCTGGATCGGCAAGCCGGATTGCGCTTAAGGCGAAAGGATGACGCCCCTTTCCATTTTCGACATGGACAAGACGATTACCCGCGCGGCGACGTTCGGCCCGTTCCTGATCTATGCCGTGCCACGCCATGCCCCTTGGCGCATCGTGTTTGCCCCGCTTGTTCTGCTCACCACCTTGGGGTTTGTGCTCCGCCTTGTCAGCCGAAGCCGCCTGAAAGAGATCAACCTCTCACTGATGCTCGGCACGCGGATTGATGCGGCGAAACTCGATCAGATTTCCGCCGGATTTGCGGGCCGAACGCTCAGCCGCAATTGCCTTGCCGGGGCGCTAGCCCGCGTGGAGGCAGAGCGGGCTGCAGGCCGTCGCGTCGTCCTCGCTACCGCATCCTACGCCTTTTACGTCCGGCAGATCGCCAAGTTGATCGGCGTTGAAGATGTCATCGCCACGCGCACGACTGATAGGGATGGAGTTGTCTCCCCCAAGATCGACGGCGAAAACTGCTATGGCACGACAAAATTACGCATGGTGCAAGGCTGGCTGGCCAGCGAGAAGATTGACCGGGCGGCTGTCCATATCCGCTTTTTTTCGGACCATGTTTCCGACGCGCCCTGCCTGGACTTTGCCGATGAGGGCTTTGCCACCAATGCCCACGCCCCTCTGCGCGCGCTGGCGGCGAAAAAGGGATGGCAGATCCTAGACTGGGTTTAGTTCGCCGCCGCCCCGATACCGTCTGGGCTGAGCCTGTCGAAGCCCCGTCCTTTAACTTTGGCACAAAGATGAAGGACAACCCTTCGACAAGCTCAGGGCAAACGGAGCTGGAAGGTCGTCCTTACCCCAAAATAAGTCCGACGATCCAAACGATCCCGACGATCAGCGGGACCCCCACAATGTCGAGCATAAAGCCCGACTTCAGCATGCGCGGCAGCGCGATATGCTCCGTCGCCCAGGCAATTGCATTGGGGCCGGTGCCCGACGGCAGCATGAAGCCCCAACTCGACGCCATCGCCGCGCTGACAGCAAGCAGCGCCGGGTCTGCACCGGTCGCGGCGATCAGCCCGCCGACAACCGGCATCACGCCCGACGCTGTCGCGACGTTTGACGCAAATTCGGTGACGATGATGACGATACCCACGAGCACCATCGCCACGATGACCGGATGGACGCTGCCTAAGGGCCGCAGCACTTCTCCCAACCAGTCGGCCAGACCCGAAGCGCTAATCCCGGCCGCCAGGGCAAGCCCGCCGCCGAACATCATGATGACGCCCCATGGCGCGCGGTCCGCCTCTTTCCAGTTCAGAAGCGGCCGTCCGGTGCCATCAGGCACGATGAAAAGAAGGAGGGACACAAGGATCGCAATCGTGCCATCCTCCAACATGCCTTTGGGCAGGAGCGCTGAGAGATAAGACGACGCCACCCAGCCTGTGACCACCAGCAGGATGAGGGGCACGAGCCGCTTTTCCGCCGTTGTCCAGCGTTGCGCCTCCCCAATGCTGGCATGCGCGGCAGCGGCATCGAACCCGCCTGCCGCGACATTCTGGACGCGCATCAGGATCAGCCAGCAGGCCGGAATTGCAATCAGGACAATGGGCAAACCATAAGCCGACCAGGTTAGAAAATCGATGGAGTAGCCAACGCTCTTTTCAATGAGGCCCGCTGCAATTGCATTGGTTGGCGACCCGACCAATGTGCCTAGCCCGCCGATGGACGCGGCAAAGGCGATGCCCATGGGCAGAGCCCCAGCAAGGCCTTCGGTCTCGCCCTCAGGCGTGCGGTTGGCGCGCAGAACGGCCACAGCAATCGGCATCATGATGAGCGAGGTCGCGGTATTGGAGACGATCATGGAAATGAAGGCGGTCGCCACCATAAACGCCATGAGAAGGGAGCCTGCCGTCTTGCCTCCACGTGCCAGAATGGCGAGCGCAAAGCGCCGGTGAAGGCCCGTCCGCTCAATCGCCAGCGCAATAAACGCGCCGCCGAGCACCAGAAACAGGATGGGCGAATAATAAGCGGCGGCCACTTTGTCCGCAGGCATCACACCGATAAAGGGCAATACGACAAAGGGCAGCAAGGCCGTCACTGTCAGAGGCAGCGCCTCTGTCATCCAGAACACCGCCATCAGCACGACGAGCGCGGCGGTGTGCCAGGCCAGCGGCGTCATGCCAGCCGGCGCGGGGGCGAGCAGCATCAGGGCAAAGAGCGCCACGCCCGTCAACAGGCTCCATTTCTGTGCATTTTCCAAAATTCATCCCCCGCTTATCGATGAACGCTAGGGCGCGATGCCGCGTGGCGCAAGCGATCAGACAGGCAAACCGATCAGCGAGATCTGCCGTCCATAACCCGGCTCCCCGCGATGCGTGGCCCGGCGGAAGCTGTAAAAACGCCCGTCATCGGGGTAGGTATCAAGGCCGAGCATCTCGACGCGGCCAATACCAGCGGCGGCCAGTCGGCTGGCGACATAGCCTTCCAGATCAAACTGAAAACGGTCCGGGCGACCTGCGGAAAAAAAGCGCTCATTTTCAGGGTCGTGTTCGAAAAAGCGTCGGGCGAACCCCGCATCAACCTCGTACGACGCCCGGGCGATGCACGGTCCAATGGCGGCGGTGATCCGGTCTCGCGCGGCACCCAATGCGACCATGGCGTCGATGGTTTT
>JBBATT010000013.1:8161-17452 GCA_040398605.1 Chakrabartia sp. | reverse complement strand
CCAGCCTAAGCACAAAGCCGCCGGACTGAAAGGGCTTCAACACCACTCTGGATAAGTGCGCGTAATTTTATTACAACATGTTGTTATGAACGACTCGCGTGGCCGCAACCGCCCTCCGCTCTCGCTCCACATTCCGGAGCCGCCCGCCCGTCCCGGTGAAGAGGCGGACTTCTCGCACATTCAGGTGACGCCCGCCGGTGTGACGCCGCGACCCGACAGCTTTGCCGCCGCGCATGATCTGCGCGACATGGCCTTTGGTCTTGTCCGGGTGTTGGATGATGCAGGCCAAGCCGTCGGCCCTTGGGACCCCCGCCTGTCACCGGAGGCGCTGCGGACCATGCTGCGGGACGTGGCGCTGACCCGCGCCTTTGATAACCGCATGTTCCGCGCGCAGCGGCAGGGCAAAACCAGCTTCTACATGAAATGCACCGGCGAAGAGGCTGTCGCCGTCGCGCAGGCGCATGCGCTCGACCGGGAGGATATGTGCTTCCCCTCTTACCGGCAGCAAGGCATCCTCATCGCGCGCGGCCATCCGCTCGTCGGCATGATGAACCAGATTTATTCGAACACGGGCGATGCGCTGAAAGGGCGGCAATTGCCCATCATGTATTCGTCACCCGAATACGGATTCTTCACCGTCTCCGGCAATTTGACGACGCAGCTGCCCCAAGCGGTCGGCTGGGCGATGGCGAGCGCGTCCAAAGGTGATAGCCGGATCGCAGCGGCCTGGTGCGGTGAAGGATCGACGGCAGAGGGGGACTTCCACGCCGCGATGACGTTCGCCACGGTCTACCGTGCGCCTGTCATCATCAACGTCGTCAACAACCAATGGGCGATCAGTTCCTTTGCGGGCTTTGCCGGCGGCGAGGCGACAACCTTTGCCGCGCGGGCAATCGGCTATGGCATTGCGGGCCTGCGCGTCGACGGCAATGATGCGCTCGCCGTCTATGCCGCCACTGCCTGGGCCGCTGAGCGCGCGCGAACCAACAATGGCCCGACATTGATCGAGCACTTCACCTATCGCGCCGAAGGCCACAGCACGTCAGATGATCCGGGCGCCTATCGCTCCGCCGATGAAGGCGTGAAGTGGCCGCTGGGCGACCCGATTGCCCGGCTAAAGGCGCACCTCATCACCATCGGGGAATGGGATGAGGACCGCCACGCCGCGATGGACCTTGAGCTCGCAGAAAGCGTAAAGGCCGCGCAGAAGGAAGCGGAAAAGAACGGCATCCTTGGCCACGGCCTGCATCAGCCGTTTGAAACGATGTTCGAAGATGTGTTTGAAGAGATGCCGCCGCATCTAAAGGAACAGCAGGCGCAGATGCTCGCCGAACGGATGCGCAAATGGCCCGGTGGCGGGCAGGGTCCACGCTGATGTCAGACACTCCCACCCGCCGCATGAACATGATCGAGGCAATCAACAGCGCGATGGACGTCGCGATGACGCGCGATGCAGACGTTGTCGTCTTCGGCGAAGATGTCGGATTTTTCGGCGGCGTCTTCCGGGCAACCGCAGGCCTTCAGCAGAAGTTCGGCAAAACGCGCAGCTTTGACACGCCAATCACCGAATGCGGCATCATCGGCGTGGCCGTCGGCATGGCGGCTTATGGTCTGCGCCCCGTGCCCGAAATCCAGTTTGCCGATTACATCTACCCCGCGCTTGACCAATTGGTGTCAGAGGCGGCGCGCATCCGCTATCGATCAGCGGGTCAATGGCACATGCCGATCACAGTGCGTTCGCCCTTTGGCGGTGGCATCTTTGGCGGGCAGACGCACAGCCAATCGCCGGAAAGCATCTTCACCCATGTGTCGGGCCTCAAAACGGTCATCCCTTCGTCCCCCTATGACGCCAAGGGGCTGCTCCTCGCGGCGATTGAAGACAATGACCCCGTCCTCTTCTTTGAACCCAAGCGCATCTATAACGGCCCGTTCGATGGCCATTATGACCGCCCGGTCCAGCCCTGGGCCAAGCATCCGGCGAGCGAGGTTCCGGAAGGCCATTACACCATCCCGCTGGGCAAGGCGGCAGTGGTGCGTGAGGGCCAAGACCTGACCGTCATCACCTATGGCACGATGGTGCATGTGGGCTTGGCGGCCATAGAAGAATTGGGCGTCGACGCCGATGTCATTGATCTGCGCACGCTCGTGCCGCTCGATATCGAGACAATTGAGGCCTCGGTGAAGAAGACGGGCCGCTGCGTCATCATCCATGAAGCGACGCGCACCTCCGGCTTTGGGGCAGAGCTTGCGGCGCAAATACAGGAGCGCTGCTTCTACCATCTCGAAGCGCCGATTGAGCGCGTGACCGGGTTTGACACGCCCTATCCTCATAGTCTGGAATGGGCCTATTTCCCCGGCCCTGTCCGCATCGGGATGGCGATTGAAAAAGTGATGAAGGACTGAGGATGGCGCGCTTTGAATTCCGCTTGCCCGACATTGGCGAAGGCATTGCCGAGGCAGAGATTGTCGCCTGGCATGTGAAGGTCGGGGACACTGTGTCCGAAGATCAGGGCGTGGCCGACATGATGACGGACAAAGCCACCGTCGAGATGGAGTCGCCTGTGAGTGGCACGGTGATCGAAGTCGCAGGCGATGTTGGCGACATGATTCCGATTGGATCGACGCTGCTGGTGATTGAAACCGAGGGGGAAGAGGCAGCGCCCCCTGCCGCGCCCCAAACCGACGCCCTGGCCGGCACCGATCTTGAGGCGACACCCGAACAGCATATGCCCGAAGCACCGGCGGCGCCCTTCATCCCGGCGCCGCACCCCGATGCGACTGAGATCAGCGTACCCCAACCGTCCGCACAGGCGCTCGCCTCACCGGCGGTGCGGGCGCGGGCGAAGGAATTGGGCGTTGATCTGTCACAGGTGAAGGCCCGTGAGGGCGGCCGTGTGCGCCATGCGGATCTCGATGCCTATCTGACCTATCATGGCGGCCAAGGCTATCGTGCCGCAGGCACGACCCGACCGGACGAAGCGATCAAGGTCGTCGGGATGCGGCGTCGGATCGCGGAGAATATGGCCGCGTCCAAACGCCACATTCCGCACTTTACCTATGTCGAGGAAATCGACGTCACCGCGCTGGAGGCCATGCGCGGGGACCTGAACGACAATCGCGGGGACCGACCGAAACTCACCCTGCTGCCACTGATGATCGTCGCGATCTGCAAGGCGCTGCCCGATTATCCCATGATCAACGCACGCTATGATGATGAGGCGGGCATCGTCACGCGCCACGGCGCCGTCCATCTCGGCATGGCAACGCAGACCGATGCCGGGCTGATGGTGCCCGTCATCCGCGATGCACAGGCGAGGAACGTCTGGCAGCTTGCAGGCGAGATCACGCGGCTCGCTGAGGCCGCGCGCAGCGGCAAGGCAACCTCAGCCGAGCTTTCTGGCTCCACCCTGACGGTCACCTCGCTCGGCCCCCTCGGTGGCATTGCGACGACACCGGTCATCAACCGGCCTGAAGTCGCGATCATCGGCCCGAATAAGATCGTGGAGCGCCCCATTTTCGTGGGGGACGATATCGTGCGTGCCAAGCTGATGAACCTGTCGATCAGCTGCGACCACCGCGTGGTTGATGGCTGGGATGCGGCCAGCTTTGTGCAAGCGGTCAAGAAGCTTCTGGAAACGCCCGTTCTGCTGTTCGCAGATTAGGCCTCACCCGTTTCTCCGTCCCCCCGTGCTTGACACGGGGCTTGGCTCTTCTCGCGCCTCAATGATTGGCATGATGCCCGAATGGCCCGACCTCTCAGCGCGGTGAGCCACTTCAGGCTGGGACCTGACGCCGGACGGAGGTTAGCCAAGCCCCGTGTCAAGCACGGGGCGACGTGGATTAAAACAGTGGAGATCAGCTGTCCAGTGACAAGCTCAGGACGAGCGGTACAGGGGGGCACATTCCGCAACCCTTCCCATCCTCACCAGAAAGCGGGCGGCGGGGCATAGCCCCTAATCCGGTCATTCAGCATCCGCGCCTGTGCGATCAGCATTGCCTCGCCGCCAACAGGTCCGATGAGGTGGAGCCCCATCGGCAGATCCATATGGTCCCGCCCCATCGGAATGGTGATGGCAGGCAGTCCGGCCACATTGGCGAGCACTGTGAAATCGGCGATGGACACCGGCATCGGCGCGCCCGCCTCAACGGCAGTGACCGGCGTGGTCGGCGTCACCAGAATGCCGTTGCTGCCAAGTTCCCGCCGGAGCATCTGGGAAATCTGGTCAATCAACAAGCGGTCGCCCCGCAGCGCCTCTTCATCGCGGTCCACAACGCGTTCGAGGATGCTGCTCAACTCGTCTGACACGCGCGCGCAGCGTTCCTCACCCAGCTCAACCAGTGTTGGAATAAGGTCCCGCATCGCCAGAATATACGTCGCCTTGCGGACGGCGGCGCAATCGGGCCGCACCGCGATTTCGCCCTGACGGTTCGGCAAATCGGCCTGGATCAGTGCCAGCCTTTCCGCAATTTCGCCGTCAACCGACGTGCCGCCACGATTGGCCAGCACCGAAAAGTGAGACCGGCGCATCGCCGTTGCGAGATCGGGCGAACACAAGACGTTGGTGAGGATCGCCATATCATCCATCGACCGCGTGATCGGCCCAATGGCATCGAACCGCGCCGAGAATGGCACCAGCCCTGCTGTCAGGATGGTGCCCGGCGTGGGCTTCAGGCCATAGACCCCGCAAAAGGCAGACGGAATGCGGATGGACCCCAATGTGTCGGTTCCCATAGCCGCCACGCAAAAGCCCGCCGCAACTGCCGCGGCACTGCCGCCCGACGATCCACCGGGGGACCGGTTGTGCCCATGCGGATTGAGACAACGTCCAAAAAAGGGATTGTCCGTCGTCGCGCCAATGGCCGCTTCATGCATATTTGTGGTGCCGATGATGATGGCCCCAGCATCCCGCAGCTTCTGGACAACTGTCGCGTCCTCTTCGGCGACGATGCCCCGCCGCGCGTCCATGCCCGCTGCCAGTTCCAGCCCCTTCACCGCAATGTTGGATTTGATGGCAATCGGAATGCCTTCAAGCGGGCGGCGGCTGTCCGCTGCAAAGCGGGCATCGCTCAAAAAAGCAGCCGCGCGGGCGGCCTTTGCGTCGATCTCCACAAAGCTGCGCAGCCGATCATCAAGGGACTCAATACGGCCGAGGAAATGCTCCAGCACCACCGACGGCGATGTCGCGCCCCGGGCAAAGGCATTGTGCAGTTCAGCAATGCCAAGACGATGGAAGTCCCCCGACTTCAGCATGAGCCTCTTTCCGTTCCTTACGACCTGCCCCCTTGTGGCGGCTTGACGCCACTATGGCACCAATTCCGCGCCAGCCGTCAATAGGCAATCCCAATGCCGGAACGAAAGAAGGGCCGGGAACGCGGCTTCACTCGCGCGCCCGGCCTCTTCTTGACCGCTTCAATATGCCTTAGGCGGTGGCGACCGTCGTCGTCACCCGTCGGCGACGCATGGCGCTGCCGACCAAGCCGAAGCCACCGAGCATCATCGCCCATGCCGCAGGCTCAGGCACATTTGACTTCACGTTGGTGAAGATGAAGGCCAGATCATCGTAATCACGGTCACCACCGCCGATCAGGTCTTCAAACCCGACATAGGTGCCAGCCGGAAGGCCGAAATCACCACCGGCATAACCGGCCGTGTAAATGTGGGTGATGCCGTCCGTGTTCAAAGAACGGTTCGAGTAGAAGAGGTCACCGGTATCGGTCACGCGCAGCCTGAAGGTAAGCACATCGCCTGCCGTCACCGGACCAAAATTCAGGGAGTCACCAATGGCCGACGTCTGGTTGTTCAGGCCTTCAATGCCGGTATCAACACCATTGACGAGCAGACCGAGCAGATTGGTAAAACTGCCGCCACTCCCGGCAAAATAGGCCACGATGTCGCCCGTTGAGGCGGCCGTGAAGCTATAATCAATGGGGTTGATCGTGCCGGGGTTCGGATAGATCGGAATAGCTGCTTGAGCTTGGCTCGTGAGTAACGCCGCGCCGCTGGCCACCGCGAGTAGATATGTTTTCATGTCGGTTCTCCTTCGGTTAGAATGAGTGCGACCCGACGTAGATTTTTTTGTTGGTAAACGATGTTTAACCCAGAAAACGACCTGTGTCACTTAGCTTAGAGCATATCCCTGTCCCAAATTAGGATAATGGGTCGGCAGGAGGGATTTAGGAGACGAGCGCCAGCCTCGGCATTTCGGCGGCGGATAAGGTGACGGCAACGACCCCCGGCAAGGTCTCCATCCGGGCCGCCAGTTCGGCGTCGAGCGCAAAGCTGCGGCCCAACCGGACGCGGGCCGAAGCACCGTGATCCAGATCCGCCTGAACCACCACCTCTCCCCGGCCGCCGCTCTCTCCACGCAGCAAAGCTGCCAAAGCGGAGATCGCCGCTGCGTCGGACACGGTGACGACGGCCATCAACCGGCTATTGGCGGCAAGCCCTTCCATCGGCTGGATACGCTTGATCGTGATGCGCGGCGTTTCCTCACCCGGCTGCCGGTCCAACTCCACCGTGATGAGGCCGCAGCTATTGGTCTTGGCCGCCTCTTCCATTTCCTTGGCGGTTAACTCATCAAAGCAGCTGGCGATGAACTGGCCGGTCGCATCGGAGACCGCGCAATTGGCGTAACGCCGCCCACGCGCTGAAGTCCGCCATTTCACGTCTTCGATCAGCACTGCCATGACAGCGCCTGTGCGCGCACCATCGGCAGGGGCGGGCTGGCCGCAAAGTGCTGCAAAATCGCGCGCGCCATGTGCTGAGGCGACGTGGCGATAACGGTCAATCGGATGAGCGGAGAAATAGAAGCCAAACGCCTCCCGCTCCTGCGCCATACGCTCCGCCAAAGACCAATGGGCGCTGGGCGGAAGCTTGATCGCAGCGACCTTATGCTCATCACCGCCGAAGAGACCGCCCTGCCCGCTGGTACGCGCATGTTCAGCCTCGGCCGCAACAGCCAGAAGCGTTTCGGCAATCGCATGGACGCCGGCCCGGTTCGGCTCCAGCGCATCGAACGCGCCACCGGCGGCCAGACTTTCAATCTGGCGTCGGTTCACAACGCGCGGACTGATCCGCCCTGCAAAGTCATCGAGAGAGATGAACGGCCCATTGGCCGCACGTTCTGCGACGACCTGTTCCATCGCACCTTCGCCGACGCCTTTGAGCGCGCCAAGCGCACAGCGAACGCCGACCACATCTTCCTGCGGCTCCACCTCAAAATCAGCGCCACTAATGTTGATACATGGCGCCAGCGCGGGCACACCCAAACGGCGCATATCGTCCATGAAGATCGACAGCTTGTCGGTGTTAGAAATATCGAAGCTCATTGAGCCGGCGAAAAACTCCGCCGGGAAATGCGCCTTCAGCCAAGCCGTTTGATAAGCGAGCAGCGCGTAAGCAGCGGCGTGGGATTTGTTGAAGCCATAGCCTGCAAACTTGTCGATCAAATCGAACAGCTCATTCGCCTTGGCCGCTTCAATAGCGTTATGCTCCGCACAGCCGGCCACGAAGATGGCGCGCTGTTCGTCCATCTCTTTCTGGATCTTCTTACCCATGGCGCGGCGGAGCATGTCAGCGCCCCCGAGCGTATAGCCGGCCAGGATCTGCGCGGCCTGCATCACCTGTTCCTGATAGACAAAAATCCCATAAGTTTCGGACAATATGCCTTCAAGCAGCGGGTGTGGGTATTCAATCGCCACCCGTCCGTTCTTGCGGTCACCAAAGAGCGGGATGTTGTCCATCGGGCCCGGACGGTAGAGCGAGACGAGTGCAATAATGTCCCCGAAATTAGACGGGCGGACAGCCGCAAGCGTACGACGCATCCCTTCCGATTCCAGCTGGAACACGCCGACGGTGTCGCCCTTTTGCAGCAGGGCGTAGACGCCCGCATCATCCCATGTCAGGCCATCGACATCGGGCCGCGCCCCTGTGCGCCGCTCAATCAAGTCCAGCGCGCGCTGGATGACGGACAGCGTTTTGAGGCCCAAAAAGTCGAACTTTACCAGCCCGGCGCTTTCGACATATTTCATGTCGAACTGCGTCACCGGCATGTCGGACCGTGGATCGCGGTAGAGCGGCACGAGCTGATCGAGCGGACGGTCCCCGATGACGACACCGGCGGCATGGGTGGAGCTGTGGCGCGGCAGCCCTTCCAGCTTCATCGCCAGATCCAGCAACTGGCGGACCTGGCGGTCATTCTTATACTCTGCCGCCAATTCACTGACGCCGTTCAGCGCACGATCTAGCGTCCAGGGGTCGGTCGGGTGGTTCGGGATCAGCTTGGCCAGCCGGTCCACCTGCCCATAGCTCATCTGGAGCACGCGGCCTGTATCTTTCAGAACAGCGCGCGCCTTCATCGTCCCGAAGGTGATGATCTGCGCCACATGGTCTGCACCATATTTCTGCTGGACGTAGCGAATGACTTCGCCACGCCGCGTTTCGCAGAAATCGATGTCGAAGTCCGGCATCGACACACGTTCCGGGTTGAGGAAGCGTTCAAACAGCAGGCCGAGCTTGATCGGATCAAGATCGGTAATCGTCAGCGACCAGGCAACGACAGACCCTGCACCCGAGCCGCGCCCGGGGCCCACAGCAATGCCATTATCCTTCGCCCATTTGATGAAGTCAGCAACGATCAGGAAGTAGCCCGGAAAGCCCATCTGGACGATGACGTTGAGCTCAAAATCAAGGCGCTGAAAATACACATCCCGGTCCGCATCAGGGATGTGCGCCAACCGGCGTTCCAGCCCGGCCGCGGCATCTGCACGAAGCTGGTCCGCCTCGCCTTCCTTGTCGCCGACCGATGGCAGGATGGGGTCACGCTTGGGCGCCATCACGGCGCACCGCTGCGCCACGACGAGCGTGTTGGCCAGCGCCTCGGGCAGGTCTTCAAACAGACGTTGCATCTCCTTGGCGGGCTTCATCCACGCATCGGGAGAGCTGCGGGCGCGATCTTCGCTTTCCACATAGGCGCTGGCCGCGATGCACAGCATGGCATCATGCGCGGCGTGGAAATCTGCCTCTGCAAAGTTCGCCGGATTGGTCGCGACAAGGGGAATGTCGTGCGCGTACGCCAGATCAAGCAGCGCCGCTTCGGACGCGCCCTCAACCGGATCAAGACGGCGCGATACCTCAACATATAATCGATCAGGGAAGAGCGCCTTGAGCCGCGCGACATAGCTTGCCGCCGCACCATCCTGTCCGTCGGCGAGCAGACGGCAAAGCGCCCCTTCGCCCCCCGCCGTCAGCGCGATCAGCCCTTCGGAGTGCCCAGCCAGCTTGTCAAAACT
>JBBATT010000013.1:0-8151 GCA_040398605.1 Chakrabartia sp. | reverse complement strand
AAAACTGACATGCGGCGGCTCTTCCGGCGGACGCGCCAAATGGGCGGCCGAAACCAGTGCGCAAAGATTCTGATAACCCGCCTCATTCTGGGCAAAGAGCGCCAGCGAATCATACACCAAGGATGTCCCGTCCGGCCGGTCCGGTCGCTGAACGGTCAGCAGCGTTGCGATAATGGGCTGAACACCCGCGCCTTTGCACCCGTCCGAAAATTGCGGTGCCGCGTAAAGCCCGTTGCGGTCACATATCGCAACGGCGGGAAAGCCCAATTCCTTCGTGCGCTTGGCAATCGCCTTCGGCTCAATAGCGCCCTCCAGCATCGTATAGGCCGAAAAGACTCGCAGAGGCACAAAGGGGGAAAAGGACATGGCGCGACTGTAGGGAGCGCAGGCCGCGTTGTTAACAGGCCGATGGACGGAGTTGGGGATAAGTTAGGCGCATCTCCTAATCCTCCCCCGTCGGGGGAGGTGGCAGCCCAAAGGGCTGACGGAGGGGGCGCAGGGTGCACGCGGCGCTTGTCGGCTTATTCGCCTAGCCCGTTCCCCCTCCACCGCTTCGCGGCCCCCCTCCCCCGATGGGGGAGGATTTAAACCCCCTAAAGCAGCTTCTGGATGTCCTTCTCAATGCTTTCCGGCTTGTCGGTCGGGGCGTAGCGGCCGACGACGGTGCCGTTCTTGTCGATGAGGAACTTGGTGAAATTCCACTTGATCGCCTTGGTGCCGAGCAGGCCGGGCTTGGCGGATTTCAGATGGTCATAAAGTGGCTCTGCCTTGTCACCATTCACTTCGACCTTCGCCATCAGCGGGAAAGACACGTCATAGTTTAATGAGCAGAAGTTTGCGATTTCCGCGGCATCGCCCGGTTCCTGCGCGCCAAACTGATTGCAGGGGAAGCCGAGCACCGTCAGCCCCTTTTCCTCATATTTGCGCTGCAGCTCTTCCAAGCCCTTATATTGCGGCGTGAACCCGCATTTGGATGCGGTGTTGACGATCAGGATCGGCCCGCCTGCATAATCGGCCAGTTTCTGATCACTGCCATCAGGCTTTTTCACTGTAAAATCATGGACGTTCATCGCGCGCTCCTCCTGTTTATGGGAAGGTGCTAGCATAAGCTGATATGGGGCTGCTAGATGCCCGACATGACATCGGCCGCAGCGCCCCTCCCCGCCGACAAGAAAAGCTGGTCCGCCGCGCGAAAGCTACTGGCGGGACTGCTAGGGGTCGTTCTGGTTCTCGCCTTTCTGATGCTCAGCATGTCGCCGGCAGTTGAAACGGCCGCCCCGCCCGCCTCTGCCGATGTGATCGCTGCGCGCACCGCGTTTGACCGGGTGCGCGCACAAGCCGGGACCGGCAAGCCCGTCCCTACCTTCATCAGCTGGCGGGAGGCACAAGGGGGTGGCCTGCTGCTCGGTCGGGCACTGGGCATCCAGCGGCTGCGCACCACATCGGCGCAGGACAGCGCGACAGTTCATGCGAGCCTGCCGGTCGGTCCGCTCTGGGCGAACGTCTCGGTCACTGCCGTCCCGACGCGAGACCGCTTTCCGGATACCACCGTGCAGATCGGTTGGCTGACCCTGCCGCCCTTCGTCACCCGCCCGCTGGCCAAGCTGGCCGTCTTCACGCTGAACCTGCGCGGCGCACAGTTAAAGACGCCGGATGACATGGTTCGCGGCCTGACAGTCACCCCGACTGGGCTGACCGCCAATCTCAACCTGCCGAAACGCACGCGCCTTTTGCGCCAGTTGAACGACGTCCAGGCCGAACCCGTTGATCCGGCGCTGGTTGCCAACACCTATTGCCGACTTTCGCGGGAGCAGGCGGCCAGCCCGTCCTTAGACCTCGCCACACAGGTGCGCCGCGCCTTCAAGGAACGGCAGGCCGGCAGCCGCACAGACAGCGCGAACCGCGCCGCATTCGTGGCGCTCGCCATGTTCACCGTCTCCCCCAATGCGGGTAATCTGGCAGGCGATGCCGTCGATGCAACAAAACCCTGCCGCATAGCGCCGCAACCGCTGATGCTGATCGGGCGGGCTGATCTTGCCAAGCACTGGACCCTCTCCGCCGCGCTCACAGCACTTTATGGCCAAGACATTTCGCAGGCGATGGGGACGTGGAAGGAAATCTCCGACAGCGGACCCAATGGCTCGGGCTTCTCGTTCGTTGATCTGTCTGCCGACCGGTCCGGCATCCATTGGGCGATCAAGGCAGGCGACGTCTCACAGGCAGAGGCAACGCGCAGCGCTCTGGCAGGGATCACGGAAGTGCAGATCGTCCCCTTGCACGCCCTCGCTTTGTCCGAAGGGATGACCGAGGCGGAGTTCCAGAGGCGCTACACCAGCACCGAAAGCCGGGAATATGCCGCGATGGTGGAACGGATTGATCGGGTGCTTAAAGGGCAGGAGTGAGCGGCTCACTCTTCCACAAACCCGCTCACCCTGAGCTTGTCGAAGGGTCGCCCTTCTTACTTCGAGCGCGTGCGCACATCGGCCCAAAACAACGACGGTGCTTCGACAAGCTCAGCACGAACGGAGCGGGAGAAACCGGAGGCGCGTAACCGCCCCTGCTTACGCAGCGTCGCCGGCGGCTTCCTTCGACTTCTTGGCATAGACGCGAACCGGCTCTTTCTTGCCGCCGACAACGTCCTTGTCGATCATCACCTCATCGACGTCTTCCATCGTTGGAAGGTCGAACATGGTGTCGAGCAAGATCGATTCGAGGATCGAGCGGAGGCCGCGCGCGCCGGTCTTGCGTTCGATGGCGCGCTTGGCAACTGCCGTCAGCGCTTCATCGGTGAAGTCGAGTTCGACATCTTCCATCTCGAACAGCTTCTTATACTGCTTCACCAGCGCGTTCTTCGGCTCGATCAGGATCTTGACCAGCGCATCAACGTCGAGATCTTCGAGCGTCGCGATAACCGGCAGACGACCGACGAATTCCGGGATCAGGCCGTATTTCAGCAAATCTTCCGGCTCGCTCTGCCGGAGCACTTCACCAGTGCGGCGATCATCCGGCGACGAGACGTTGGCACCAAAACCGATCGACTTGCCCTGCAAACGGTCTGCGATGATCTTTTCAAGGCCCGCAAAGGCACCGCCGCAGATGAAGAGAATATTGGTCGTGTCGACCTGCAGGAATTCCTGCTGCGGATGCTTGCGGCCACCCTGCGGCGGAACGCTGGCAACCGTGCCTTCCATCATCTTGAGCAGCGCCTGCTGCACACCTTCACCCGACACGTCGCGCGTGATCGACGGGTTTTCGGCCTTGCGGCTGATCTTGTCGATTTCATCGATGTAGACGATGCCGCGCTGGGCGCGTTCGACATTGTAATCCGATGCCTGAAGCAGCTTCAGGATGATGTTTTCCACATCTTCGCCAACATAGCCCGCTTCGGTCAGCGTCGTTGCATCCGCCATGGTGAACGGCACGTCGAGGATACGGGCGAGCGTCTGCGCCAGCAGCGTCTTGCCGCAGCCCGTGGGACCGACGAGCAAAATGTTCGACTTGGCAAGCTCAACGTCGGCACCCTTCCCGCCATGGTTCAGGCGCTTATAGTGGTTGTGGACGGCGACCGAGAGGACGCGCTTCGCCTTGGGCTGGCCAATGACGTAATCGTCGAGAACCTTGCAGATTTCCTGCGGGCTCGGCACGCCGCCATCCTTTTTGGAAACGAGCGCTGTCTTCGTTTCCTCACGGATGATGTCATTGCACAGGTCAACGCATTCATCGCAGATGAACACAGTTGGCCCCGCAATGAGCTTGCGCACCTCATGCTGCGATTTGCCGCAGAAAGAGCAATAAAGCGTGCTCTTGGTGTCGCTGCCGCTCAACTTGGTCATTAGAACCTTCCCGCCACGTTCGCGGCCATGTTACAATCAGATTTCATAGCGGCAATGGCTTAATTTGAGCTGACTCAGCTCGCAGAGTCATCCGTTGCCGCCGGACGCTTGTCGAAAACAGCATCAACAAGGCCGAAATCCTTGGCTTCATTGGCGGTCATGAAGTTGTCGCGCTCCATGGCCTTCTCAATCGTATCAATGTCCTTGCCTGTATAATCGGCATAAAGACGATTCATATTCGCACGAATACGGAGGATTTCCTGCGCCTGGATGGCAATATCCGTCGCCTGGCCCTGTGCGCCGCCTGATGGCTGGTGGATCATGATTCGCGCATTGGTCATGGCGTAGCGCATGCCCGGTTCCCCTGCGGCGAGCAGGAAGGAGCCCATCGAGGCGGCCTGACCGACGCAAACCGTGCCAACCTTGGGCCGGATATATTGCATCGTGTCATGGATCGCCATGCCCGCTGTCACCACGCCGCCCGGCGAGTTGATGTACATCCAAATGTCCTTCTTCGGATTTTCCGACTCCAGGAACAGAAGCTGGGCAACAATAACGGACGCCATACCGTCTTCCACGCCGCCGGTCACGAACACGATGCGTTCGCGCAGCAGGCGGGAGAAAATGTCAAAGCTGCGCTCTCCGCGATTCGATTGCTCGATAACGATGGGGATCAGCGCGTCATGCGGGTTCATGGACAGTCCTTTGCTTTTGTCTTTGTCATCTATTTCGGGGTCGGGGCGGAAAGTTCAACCCCAGAATGCGAATCCGGAGATTTGGCAATGGCATAAAGTCGAGAAGACGGCCCCGCGTAAACGAGGTTAAGCCATTTTTGCGCCTCAGGCGGCGCTTCGGCTTCCCATATCCACACATAGTCAAAGCGATCACGCGGCACCAACCGCATGAACCGACGGACGCGAAAGCCCGGGCAGCCATAAGCCGGGTTGAACAAATCCACGGTGCGCGAATCATTGAACCCATAAACTGCGTTGTAAATTGGTTGCATCAAATGCTGGCCCGGAATGTCCCATTCCGTGTTCACAAAGGCATGGCGGCGGACAATCGCGAGGCTCGCTGCATGGTTGCGCCCGGCCAGCGGCCAAACACCGCATTCCGTGCTGTGCGACAAGACAACAATGCGCGCGCCCATGGGCACATGGTTGAGGGCGGCGAGATCCTGCTCAAGCTCCGTCCCGCGGGTGAGCCAGCCATAGGTCGTTTCCCCCACGCGGACGAGAAACAGGCTGGCCCCGGCCAAAGCGACAAAGACGCCTGTCTTGGGTGTCAGATTTGACACCGAGAGCAGCGCGATCATCAAGAGCGGAGCAAAAAGCCGGACGTCTGCGAAATAGGAGCTCAGCACTGTGGCCGGAAGGGCAATGGCGGTCACGAGCAGCGCAGCGGCCGCAAGCACCAGCCCGCGATGGCGGGTGAAGCGGCGATCGACCAGCAGCCACGACGTCATGAGAATGACGAGTGCCACGCAGGCAATATCAAATTCCCGCCATTCCGCACGAAGCAGATTGCGGACGCCCTGCATCTTGACCACGGGCCACCAATTCTGCGCCAAAACACCGCCGCCCTTGGTCACCCGCCAGATGAGCATGGGCAGGACTGGCGCGGCCCAAGGCAGCATTGAGAGGCAAAAGCGGACAAAGGATTTGCGCTCGACGAAGCTGATCCCGGCAACAATCAAACCCAGCACACCCCAGGCCGATGTGTGGCACAGCCAGACCAGAAGCGCTGCAAAGAAGGCATAAACAGCCCGCCAGACGACAGGGGCTCCGCGAATGTCCAGCCAGATGGCGACCACGTGGAAGACCAGCGCCATACCGAGCCACCAGTTGATGAAACCGTGGTGGAAAGTGAACGACCAGACAAGGAGGATCGCTACATAAGCTGGCGCCTGCACCTGACCGTAAAGCGCCCGTGACAGCCGGTAGATACCCCAGACCATCATGGGCGGGATGAGGGCAGCAATCAGATAGGCGGCCTTTTCCGTGCCCAGCCACGGCCCCAGTAGGACCATGAGCAAATCCGCCCCCAAATTGCCGGTAATGTGCCAGTCAAAGGCGTAATATTGGCTGAGCCATGTATCGCCCGGATGGTTCATCACATGGTAGCGGCCAATGTGGCTGAACAAATCCGGCAGAATTGGGATCGGCGCCACCATGAAAGGTAGTGCCGAGGCAAAAGCCAGAAACAGCCAGACGACCCGCTCTAGCGCGGGACGGTTCCCCAAGAATGACATCGGCTTGGCCCTACACAGGGTGGGCGAGATAAGCCAGCCGCCGCATTTCACGCCGACCCCGCACAACCGTATCAAGGATCAGACCGCAAAATCCGTTGAGAAAGGCCAGCAGCATGATCCCCATGGCGAGGACCGCTGTGGGCAGGCGCGGCACAAGGCCCGTTTCAAAGAAGGTGAGGAACAGCGGTATGCTGATCGCAATGGCAATCAGGGCCAGCGCTGCGCCAATGATGCCAAAAAAGGCGAGCGGTTTTTCAATGCGGAACAGCGTCAGGATGGTGCGCAAAATGCGCCAGCCATCGCGATAGGTGCTGAGCTTTGATTCCGATCCTTCGGGCCGCGCGGCATAGGCCGTCACGCGTTCTGCCACCGGCATCCGCAGCTCAAGCGCATGAACGCTGATTTCGGTCTCAATCTCAAACCCTTCGGACAGAACCGGGAAGCTCTTCACAAAGCGGCGTGAAAAGACCCGGTAGCCTGAAAGGATGTCGGTAAAGCTGCGCCCAAACAGCCAAGCGAGCATGCCGGTCAGCATCGCGTTGCCGAGCCTGTGGCCGCGCCTGTACGCGGCTTCAACCTCGGACTTGCGTGCGCCGACCACCATGTCGAGCTGGTCGCTGACCAGCAGGTCAATGAGGCCCGGAGCAGCGGCGGCCTCATAGGTCGCATCGCCATCCGCCATCACATAAATGTCGGCCTCCACATCGGCGAACATGCGGCGCACGACATTGCCTTTGCCCTGCATCCGTTCCGTCCGGACGATGGCCCCGGCCGCTGCGGCCACCTCCACCGTCTTGTCGGTCGAGTTGTTGTCGTACACGTAGATGGTCGCATCCGGCAGCGCGGCACGAAAGTCCGCCACCGTCTGCCCGATGGCCGCGGCTTCGTTGTAACAGGGCAGAAGAACGGCGACCCGTGGCGTTGTTATGGCGTTCATGCGCGTCCCCCTAACCCCAGATCGAGCAAAATTCGATTAATTTCGCGCAAGCCGCGCGGCAATCCATGCCGAAACGGTCAATTGCAGTTGATGGTAGAGCATCAGTGGAATGACAATCATACCCGCCTGTGCTGCTGGAAAGAGGATGCGGGCCATGGGAGCGCCTGTCGCAAGGCTCTTCTGCGCGCCGGAAAAGAGCAGCGTGATCCGGTCCTCCCGCGCAAGGCCAAGCGCGCCGCCCAGCGCCCAGGCGCCACCCATGGCGAGGCTGAGCAGAACACAGACAATGGCAAAGAGGCGCAGCATCTCCCCGCCGTCCAGCCGCGCCCAAAGGCCATCGACGACAGCGGCACTAAAGGCGACATAAACGGTGATGAGGATCGTCGTCCGGTCCAGCCGCCCAATCCAGACGCGGTGTCGGTCCGCCCAAGCCGCCAGCCAATATCGGGCGACCTGCCCCAGCGCGAAGGGCAGCAGAAGCAGCCCGGCGATCCGCCCGATGGTGGACAGATCTCCACCGCCACCCCCGACATGGGCAAGGGCTGCGAAAATCAGCGGCGTCAGGATCACGCCCGACAGATTGGACAGCGCCGCTGCGATCACCGAGGCCGCGACATTGCCGTGCGCCATGGACGAAGCGGCAATCGCCGACTGCACCGTCGAGGGCAGCGCACAAAGGAACAAAACACCCAGCCAGAGTTCCGCCGACAGTAAATCCGGCGCCAGCGCCGACACCGACAGCCCAAGAAGCGGTAAGGCCCCGAACCCGAAGACCAGCACCGCCAGCTGTAGCCGCCAATGCTTCAGCCCGGCCCACACGGCGTCATGTGACAGCCGCAGGCCGTGAAAGAAGAACAGGCTGAAGATGGCGATATTGGCGATGGTCGACACAACCGACAGCCCCTTGCCCTGTGCCGGAAACAACGTCGCCACCCCAATAGTGGCGAGCAAAAGCAGGATGAACTTGTCGGGAATGAGACGGGCCAGCATTTGTTCGCCCTAGCTTAGCTTGCCGCATCGCACAAATTCGGCTAGGGGCGCGGGCGAAACCATTCCTCGAAAAAACCGGACTACTCATGAGCCTCCGCAATGTGGCCATCATCGCACACGTCGATCATGGCAAGACGACC
>JBBATT010000012.1:0-17863 GCA_040398605.1 Chakrabartia sp. | reverse complement strand
CGGCAGATGCCGCCACGCAGCCGAGCAGGGAGAAGTAAAAGGGGTTGATGGCGGTCGGGCCTTCATCGGGCCTGTGGAGCACGACGAGGGCCAATGTCTTGGTGCTTTGCGTCCGCAAGCGTGCCGCCGCCTGGTTGATTGAATAGTTGAGTTCCTTGGCCGCGAGCAGAACGCGCTGCCGCATGGCAGGGCTGACATTGCTGTTGCCGTTCAGCGCGCGGGACACCGTGGATTGTGCAATCCCCAGCTTATAGGCAATGTCATAAGCCGTCGTCCGACGGGCGCGTTGCTTCCCCATGCGCCTGCCATAGAACAGACATAGGGTGCTGAACAGCACCTCAGTATCGGCAGCTTTCCACATGTGAATAGCACCGGCACGAACATAGGCTTGTTGCCAACCCGTGGAGCCGTCATGGCATGGGGGTGACGGCAACAATTGACATCGGCAGCGACAAGCTTGGCGCGCCGGTCCGCATAGACATTGAAGAATTATTGGCCACCCGCCTGCTTGTGCAGGGCAATAGCGGGTCGGGTAAGTCACACCTTTTGCGCCGGTTGCTGGAAGAAAGCGCACCGCTCGTCCAGCAGATCGTGATCGACCCGGAAGGCGACTTTGTGACGCTGGCCGACGCCTTTGGCCATGTGATTATTGATGCCGGGGCCTATGACAATCGGGAGATCGTCCAGCTTGCTGCGCGCGTGCGGGAACATCGGGCCTCCGTGGTCCTCGCGCTCGATAATCTGGAACTCGAAGCGCAGATGCGCTGCGCCGCGATGTTCCTCTCAACCATGTTCGATGCGCCGCGTGATCATTGGTACCCCGCGCTGGTGGTGGTCGACGAAGCACAGATGTTTGCCCCCGCTGTTGCAGGCGATGTGTCGGACGAGACACGTCGGATCAGCCTTGGGGCGATGACCAACCTTATGTGTCGCGGCCGCAAGCGCGGCCTTGCGGGGATCATCGCAACCCAGCGTTTGGCAAAGCTCGCCAAGAATGTGGCGGCAGAGGCCTCTAACTTCCTCATGGGTCGCACCTTCCTCGATATCGATATGGCCCGCGCAGCGGACCTTCTCGGAATGGAGCGGCGGCAGGCAGAAGCTATTCGTGATCTGGAGCGGGGGGAATTTCTCGCGCTTGGTCCGGCCATCTGCCGTCGTCCCGTCTCTGTGCGGATCGGCAACGTGCAGACCAGCACCCGGATGGGCACCCACAGTCTACTCCCAATGCCATCTGCCACCGGAGAGGCGATGCAGGCCAGCCTGTTTGACCCGGTGGCCGTTGCGGCGACGATAGCGGCTCCTATGGCCGCCATTCCCGAGCCTGCTCCGGCCTCAAGCGAAGACTTGATCGAACAGATCGCCAATGTCCAGGCCACCCCGGCGGAAGGTGACGATGCTTCGCCACTGCCTGCTCGGGATGAGACTGTGGCGGGCATCCTGGCAGAAATGGCGCTGGACGAAGACTGCGCCTTCCAGCCGACTGCCGCGCTTTATCAGGACTTTGTGGTCCGGTGCCGCATGAAGCAGATGAAGGCTGCGCCGTTTGATCTGGCAACATTCCGGCGCCGTTTCGCCATGGCCGTGGCGGGCATTCATGATGAGAATGATGCGGAATGGCAGGGCCTTGTCCAACTTGCTGGCCGGGTGGAGGACGACATGCTGGCGCCATTCCTCATGATTGGGCGTGCCGCAATCGCAGGCGCACCGTGCCCAAGCGATGAGGCCATTGCCCGCGCTTATGGCACCCGATCCCCCGGACGAGTGCGGCGTCTGCTTGAACATATGGAGCGCAATGGGCTGATTGTGCTCCGAACCGACTTTGGCGGCCGGCGCTCTATTGGAGTTCCCGATCTCGGCCTTTCGACGGCAGCTTCGGACGATCTGAAGGATTGAACCGCAAAGGCGACTTGACCGGTGGAGGAAACAGGCTAAGTCCGCTTTTCCCGTGCAGGGGCGCTTAGCTCAGTTGGTAGAGCATCTCGTTTACACCGAGAGGGTCGGCGGTTCGAGCCCGTCAGCGCCCACCAGCACTGGCCTTTGGGAGAGGGCCTTATGTTTGCCGATCAAGTTTTCTGGATTACCGGTGCGTCCTCCGGCATTGGCGCAGCTTTTGCCCGCCAGCTGGCCAAACAATCCGCCTTTGTCATTTTGTCCGGGCGCAATGTTGACGCGCTGAACGAGGTGGCCGCTCAATGCGGTGCAGACCGTGCCTTCGTTCTCCCCTTTGAAACGACCGATTATGACGCGCTGCCCGCCCTTGTTGAAAAGGCGTGGAACTGGCGTGGCCATATTGATGGCCTCATCAACAATGCCGGCATTTCGCAGCGCAGCCTCGCCGTAGAAACCCAGTTTCCGGTGTATCAGAAGGTCGTTGATGTCGACCTGCTGGCGCCGATTGCGCTGACGCAATTGGTGCTGCCGCGCATGGTCGCGCGCAAAGCCGGGCGGCTGGTGTTCATCTCCAGCGTTGCGGGCAAGGTTGGCTCCCCCATGCGCACCGCTTATTCGGCGGCGAAACATGGGCTGGTTGGCTATGCAGATGCCCTGCGCGTGGAAACGGCGGCACTCGGCTTGCAGGTCCACGTCATCACGCCCGGTTCCATCAAGACTGACGTGTCGCGCAATGCGGTTGTCGCGGACGGTTCGCGACGGGGCGTCTCTGATCCGGCCATTGAGAAGGGTCTGGACCCTGACCATGCCGTGAAACTTATGCTCAAAGCCATGGCGCGGGGTGATCGCGAGATCCTGATTGCGCGCGGTGTAGAGCGGACCATTTCCCGTCTGCGGCGGCTGTCCCCCAACAAGCTCTTCGATATGATGGAGCAGATGATGGGCGCGGGCTATGCCGAATGCATGAAGAGCGGCGACAGCTAAATCTGGCCGAAATCGACGCTGCCCTGCCTTGGGTATTTGGGCGTTGTCGTCTGGTAGAAGGCCAAGACCTTCTCCATGTCCTTGGCATAGTCCCCGGTGGGCCAAAAGGCTTCGGCAAGGCCCACACGCTTATGCGCATAGTCCATCATGCCGATGACGAGTGGCACCTTGGCCTGCATGGCGATATGATAAAATCCGGTCTTCCAACGGGCGACGGCCGACCTTGTGCCTTCCGGCGCGATGGTCAGCATGAACTCGTCACGATTGGCGAATTCCTCAGCAATCGACTGGACGTAATTTTGCGAGCTTGAACGGTCGACGGCGATGCCGCCCAATTCCCGCATGGCCTTCCCGAAAGGCCAACGAAATAGAGACTTTTTCCCCATGAACGACAAGGGGATATCGAGTGTTATTGCGGCGCCGAGAAAGAAGACGAAGTCCCAATTGCTGGTGTGCGGTGCTGCGATCACCACGCATTTGCGCAAATCCGGATTCGCGTTGACCGCTGTCCACCCCTGCCGATTATAATACCACAGCACAGGCCCGCGTATTGCGCGGGCCAGCCATGACAGGCGTGTCGTCGATGGTGCCACTCACATCCTCCCCCGACGTCGCCGAGCAACGTCCCGGCGGAGTGATCGTCTGACTTTTAACTTAGGTCAAGTTTCTGATGTCGCACGGGCTTATTTGCCCTGACTGCGCCAACGCTTGATCACGCGGTCGATGATTTCTTCCTCACCGCCCGATTGCTTCCAGAGTTCCGAGAAGAGTGGATCCGTCGATGCCGGACGCTTATTCTCTTCCAGATTGTCAAAGGCGACACGGATGGGAATGGCCACGCCTTCGCCGCACATGATTGCCTCGCGGTTGCGCAAGGCGGGGATGATGTCGAGAAAGCCGCGTGCACCTTCTGGCATGGCTGCTTTCACAAAGGCCTGGTCGCGTTCGTTGTTGAGGCGCATCGCGATGATCGTGCCACATTGGGAAAGCACGCCTTCCGCCAGGTCGGAGGGGCGCTGGGTGATTAGGCCGAGGGAGACACCGTATTTACGGCCTTCCTTGGCGATGCGGCCAAGGATATTGCCGACCGAGCTCTTATGAGCGTCGCGTTCTGAGGGAACGTAGCGGTGCGCTTCTTCGCAGACCAACAGGATTGGACGTTGCGGCTCATTGCGCGACCAGATGGCATAATCGAACACCATGCGTGACAGCATGGCAACGACGACGGACGTGATGTCTGACGGCACGCCAGACACATCGATAATGGAAATCGGCTTGCCGTCCCCCGGTAGGCGGAAGATCCGGCTGAGGAAGTCGGCCATGGTATCTGCGACAAGCATGCCGGAGAACATGAAGGCATAGCGTGGGTCCGCCTTAATCTCTTCAATCTTTGACTTCAGGCGGGAATAAGGTGCGTTGTCGCCTGACTTGTCGAGCCGTCCCATTTCTGCCTGCAGCACCGCTGAAAGATCCGACAGGAGATAGGGAATAGGCGAATCGACCGTTAGCTTTGCTATGCCCGCCGCGACCCGGCTCTTTTGACGCGCGATGAGCAGGCACTTGGCGAGAATGTCGGCATCGATCTGGCGTTCATTGCCGGTGGAGGTCAGGAAGACCTCGCAATGCTCTTCAAAGTTCATCAGCCAATAGGGCATTTGCAAGTTATTGACGTCGTATAGCGCGCCGTTTGTCTTGAATGCCGCAGAATATTCGCCGTGCGGGTCAATCATCACAATATGGCCCTGCGGTGCAAGCTCGCAGATGCGGTGGAGGATGAGTGCAGCAGAGGTGGATTTCCCGGTCCCTGTCGATCCCAGCAGCGCGAAATGCTTGCCGAGCATCGCATCGATGTACAGCGCGCCGCGAACGTCGCGGGTTGGGTGGATAATGCCGACTTCAATATTTGCCTTGTCTTCGGCCGCATACATCTGGCGAACGTCGTCTGAGGTGACGGCGTAGACTGGCGTGCCGGGCGATGGAAAACGTGTGATACCGCGACGGAAATTGTAGACCTTGCCCGTTAGGCGCTCCTCATCACCTTCACCGAGATAATCGATAGACGCGGTGATCAACTGGTCAGAGCGGGTGTCGAGGCTGAGCGTGCGGACGTTGGCCAAAAGCCAAGTGGAACCGACGCGAATCTTGATTTGCCCGCCGACCTGACCCGACATGGCAAGACAGGAGTCTGTCGCCTGTTCTGCCAGCGGGAGCAGTTTGTCTCCAAAGAAGATCGCTTTCGAGCCCGATCCTGAAATCTCGACGATCAAGCCGATTTCAATCAGGTTCTGGTTTTGAGATGCAAACTGCCCGGCCCGAGATTCGGCGGTCGGCGGAACAACCGCCTCATTTTGGTGGGAAGGCGGCTCACGCCGCAGCTCAAACCCAACCGGCCGAATAACGTCCATTTCTGTCCGACTTTCTTTTGTCTAAGTGCCGCTAGTCTTAGACAAAGTCGGTTAATAAAGCCGAAACGGCCTTAAATGCGGCGGAAGAGTGCCGCCGCGCCCCATCCGAGCAAAAGCGAAAGGGCGACAGCCGCCAGCCCATAAACAATCGGGTGATCGATGGCACTTTCCGCAACAAAGCGTTCAAAGCCGGACTTG
The DNA here is from genome assembly GCA_040398605.1 of Chakrabartia sp. Taxonomy (GTDB): domain Bacteria; phylum Pseudomonadota; class Alphaproteobacteria; order Sphingomonadales; family Sphingomonadaceae; genus Aquisediminimonas. The sequence continues at coordinate 12,386 of JBBATT010000012.1, read as the reverse complement.
CCGATTTCCACATCCTTGCTGGCAGCGGCGAGCACCTTTCCCTTTTGGATGAGGAAGGTCTCCGCCGTGTAGGTGCCCACCGGAACGCGAGCCGGAATGTGCAGCCGTGCCCGATAGAGGACGCCATCCGAGATTTCGACGGTACCGGGTGATTCTGAGTAGAGCGTATTGCGTAGTCGCAGATCGATCAGGCCGTTTTCGAAGCGCCGCTGCACGTCGGGCGCTTCGCCACTGGCAGGCGACAATTGCAGATTGTGGATGCCCAATTCGTAAATGGCGGCCGTCCGTTCATCGACCAGCTTTTTCAAAGGCTTTGAACTGGCGATGGCGTAATAAGCCGGGGCAGACCGGAACCGCGCCGATTCCGCATTGACCCAGATAAGGCCACCCAGTTTTTGCTTTTCACGCACGATCATCGATTGAGACGGTCCGCGCAGCACCACCACAATATCCGCATCCTCAGATGGGATGCGTCCGCCCGGATAGAGGATCGCGCCAAAGAGCAGCAGTTCGGCGCCTGTGAAGCTGTAGACGATGTCGATCTTGCGTTGAGAGACATCGGGGACAAGCACCGGGTTGGCTGCGGCCAGCGACAGCAACGCCAAGGGGAGCAAGGCGAGGCGCTTCAGCCAACTCATGACAGATGCACCGTGTAAATTTCCGGTGGGCGCCAGCCAAGGCCAAGGGCAAGCCAGATGGCGAGCAGGAGAATGATCGCAGAAAGGCCGAGGCGCAGCCAGTCCGGTGGGAGCTTTGAGGCAAGCCGCGCGCCCAATTGCGCCCCAATAACGCTGCCGACCAGTAGCAAGCCTGCAAGAACAATGTCGACCGCATGCGTCGTGACTGAATGCACCATCGTTGTGATCGCGGTGACGAACAAGATTTGGAACAGCGACGTTCCAACGACGACACGGGTCGACATGCCGAGCAGGTAGATCATGGCTGGCACAAGGATGAAGCCACCCCCAACGCCGAGCAGCACCGTTAGGATGCCGACCAGAAAGCCGAGAGCAAGAGGAGCAAGCGGCGAAATGTAAAGGCCCGAGGCGTAAAACCGCCAGCGGAGGGGAAGGTTGGCAACCACCGGATGATGGCGGCGCTTGCGCGCAGCGAGAGGCACGCCGGACCGCTTTGCGTTGATGGCGGCCCAGGCATCGCGGGCCATCATGGACCCGATGATGCCCAACAACACGACGTAGAGAATGGCAATGATGGTATCCATCTGTCCGGCGCTTTCCAGCAGGGCGAAAATGCCGGCGCCGCCAATTGATCCCGCAAGGCCGCCTGCGACCAACACGAGGCCCATTTGCCAATCGACCCCCGCGCGCTGCCAATGGGCAAGGACGCCGGAGACGCTAGCCCCTGTGACCTGCGTTGTGGCAGAAGCCGCAGCAACGGTCGGCGGTATCCCGTAGAGGATGAGCAGCGGGGTCGTGAGAAAGCCCCCGCCAACGCCGAACATGCCCGACAATATGCCAACCGCGCCGCCAAGCAGCACAACGACAAGCGCGTTCACGGACATGTTGGCAATCGGCAGGTAGATGTCCATTTCACCCACGGTCCTAGCCTCAGTTGTGGCGGACCGAAAGTCTTCTCTCAGAAATCCTTCGACATGGTGATTGCAATGCCGGAGCCAGGGCGGGCATCACCGGCAACACGCACGCGCCAGTCCAGTGTTAGGCGCGTGTTGAGGGACGACGGCCCGACCATCGTCGTGGCGCTGGGGCCGATATCCAGTCGTTTCAGCCCGGGCTGTATGCCGCCCCAAAGGCCCAAGCCAATTGCGCGGCTGCCCCCGATGGATCGACGTATCGTCGCGCCGCCATCAGCAAATATCATCGGGTGTTGCAAGCCCACCATGCCTGCTTGCGCATAGACATCTGCGCGCCAAGCGCTGCCCCGCTTCTCACTGGACCCACCGCCGGCCAAAAACACGGATGTCGCGTCTTGCGTCTGTCTACCCGCGCGCAGACGCCGCTCTGCAACCAGTTCGATGGGGATTCCGGGAAACGGGCGGATACTGATGCCGGGGGCAACCTCATAGGCTGTCATCTGCTCGAGCGGAGCATAAGCCCGCAGGGAGAGACGCAGGCGATCCTTTAAAGCGACCGGTAGGATAATCCGCGCGCCTGCCTGACTGCCTCCCAATTGACCTCCCGTCCCCAAAGGCTGACCTGCGGCGTCAGGCCGCCAGACGATCCACGCAGCGCCCAGTAACGGATTTCGGCGCCATGTCTGTTTTGGGGGATCTGCAGCGTCGAGCGCATCATCTGTCGCGGTATGCCTGAAGCTCGGATCGTCCGATCCGAATGTCTTTGAGCTTGTGAACGGCTGTTGGGGCAAAGCAATTTCAGGAACGTGCCCTTCGATAGGCGAAGGTGCAATGAAAATGCGCTTCGGCGCAAAGTGATTGCCGTGCCCTGCCGGCCGGTTAGACTCCAGCGGTGCTATTATCGTTACAGTTCTGGTCGTGACGTGCGTCATGTCCGGGATTGCTTTTGGCGATGCCTCGTCGCGCGAGAGCTGCATCGGTGGCTCCTGCCGAGGCGCGCCCAAAAAGACCACAGACGCTCTGCCCATTCCCCAAAGGACCACAATTAGCCCTAACGCTTCGATGGCGCGCGCGCGGCGCTGGGTCACCGCAGCGGCCCTTTTGGGAAGCTATGCTCCGTCTTGTCCCAATGGACTTGCCCTGTCTTTAGCATGCGCAGGTAGGTGAAAATGGCGCGGCGCGCGGCCATCATCGCGATGATGTTTGAGGTGATCATCCGCGGGATTGAGATCATCCCTTCCCGCCAGCCATAGTGCCGGGTGACGCAGACGGCCCTAACGACAAGGCGCCACAAGAGCAGGCCACCGTTCAAGACCAGTAAGGTGCTGAGAAACGGCCCCAGAGGGCGCTGGCTCTCAGAGAAGATGAGGAGGAGAGCAGTCAACACCAAGGCGCCATATCCGCACAGGAGCAGTAACGCGGCAAGCGGCGCCCGTCGGTCCCGCAAGCGCATCCAGCGTTCAAAGAGGCTGCCTCTCCAGCCCACGCGATCCCATCCGGCAAGGGCGATACCAATTGTCCAGCGGGTCTTTTGACGGACAGCCGTGGGCAACGTCGCTGGAAAGTACGCCTGTGTGGCAACGATGTGCCCGTCCGAACCAGTGATCCGCACGAACGCGCCAGTAAGTCTCAACTCTCCTAAGCGCAGGCCCAGTTCATAGTCTTCGGTCAGACTGTCTTCAGCAAAGGGAAGGCCGCCACGACTTGCGGCAATGTTGGTAAGTGCCGACCGTCGGATCGAGCAGCCGACGCCCGCTGAGGGGAGGGCGGCCCCAATCGCCTCTCGGACCACCATGTCGCGGCTATGGGCTTCGGCAAATTCGTCAAGATAATGTCCGCTGATCCAGCGCGATCCCGCTTGCCGGAGAGGCAAGACTGGTATCTGGATGAGGGAAAACCTGTCCCCTAATGAAGTGTGAACCCGCAGTTCGTCACGATGGACGAGATCTTCGGCATCATGGAGGAGGACGGCTGCAAAGCAGGTGCCGGACCGCTCCTCGTCGTCCACCATTGCACAATAAAGGGTGTTGAGGCATCCGGCCTTCGTCGTGGGGCCAAGCGCTGAGCCAATGACCAGGCGGACATGCGGATCCTTGACCGAGGCGGCCGCTGCAATTGTCGCTGCGTCATTGCCATAGCAGCCGACATAAAGGCGATAACCGCCCTCGCCCCATTGGGCGATGCAGCGTTTGAGCATGTCGGGAATGACAGCCTCCTCACGCCATGCAGGAATGAAGACCGCGATATCCCCTGGGGTGCGCGACGGCGGGAGGGCTGCCGCCGTCGCGCGCGGGTGAACCGAATAGACCGTCAGCCGCCGCCAGATCCTGCGTGTTATCCAAACGACGTCTACAAGAAGGTCATCGATTCCCCCGAGGACAAAGCCGATTGCGGAAAACAGCAGCAATTCATCGCGAACGGCGGATGCGAGCCAGGTCAGGTCGGCCATATCTTTACCAATCAGGCAAGAATGACCGTTCTTTTCACCGTTCGTGTCCGTTGCTCCAGCAATTGCTGCCGCAGACTATTGTCCGCCGTAGGAGCCGCCTCAAACGGACCAGGGCGGTCCCAAGCCCCTTCGGGTCGCAGGATGTGCATCGGGTCTGAAGCGAGCGAAATCACATCATTGGCGAGCGCGAGATCAAGCCGCATTTCCACATATTTGACGTTTGCAAAGGAAATCGGCGGACGGTCTTTAATCGGACGGAAGCCGAAGACCTGCCAGAAGCGCTGGAGATCAAGCCGACTATGTCCGTAAAGGGTGCGATATCCTTTCTTCCGGCAATGCTCGACGGCCGCTCTCACAAGTTGATAGGCGAGGCGGCTATTGCGATATTCCGCCCGAACCGCCAGTCGTTCAATCTTCGCGAACTCGCCGAAAAAGCGGGCACGGATGCACCCTGCGGCGTCCCCATCGACTTTTCCGAGCCAATGGGTCGAACAAAAGTCGTTGCCGTCAAATTCTTCGGAATAGAGGCAGAACTGCTCAGCAATATAGGTGGCAGACCGGACCGAGAAGACTTGAAAAACCTCTTCGATGGAGCGGGCAACGGTCACCTCACATTTGGCCTTTGGGGCAGGCTCTAGTCTCTCGGGCAAGACCACCAGAAGATCGCTGCTGCAGTCCGGATAGATGCTTTGCGCATCAATGAAGCCGGAGGTTTGCTGCAACCGCCGGGAATGGGCGCTGACCGCCTTGGAAAAGACAGGAACAGGCGTCTGCAGAAATGGCTCCAGCGCATCGGCAAAGGCAGTGAGCATCCGCCCGAAGCTTCCGGGCATGAAGATCAGCCAGACATAGATTGCGGCTGGCTGCTCGCCGGGCGCTGCGATCCAAGCAGTGCTAGGTGCGGCGCTGTTGAAGTGACCACTGATGATGGCGTCCGCGCCCTCAGCGTTCAGTGGCAAAAGTGCGACGATGCCGCGGTCTTCCTGTGCGGCGCCCGGCTGGCTGGAAATCCGGACGCTGTCTGGATTGGCGGCGATGATCCCATGGATGATGCTCTTGTCAGCGAGCATCATCGAGTTGCGCGCCACCGCCAACATCTGGTCGAGTTCATCCGCATCAGGCCGGTAGAGGTTGAATTTCTGCCGGTCGGACCGTTCCAAGCATCTCCATATTTTTGAGGAGAAGCCGAGGCGACGTACAGCTGATCGGCTTGTCGTGGTCAGTTCGTGTAACATTTGTATTCTCCCCCAACTGGCGTAGAAATCACGCATGGTTTCCGACGCGATGACTTTATCGGGGGGAGGGGAGGACGAGGTCCTCCAATTATCTGCACGCGGTGTTCATCCAGATGAACACCGTAAACTCATAGACTTACTGGACAAAGTTAACTGGAATGACCTCGACATTCTGCGCCGCGCGGCAGATCAGTCGAGCCTGAGACGTGCCGCTCAGGTACTCGGTATGTCGGTTAATACGGTCCGATCACGCCTCAACCGACTCGAAAAATCGCTGGAGACTGTCCTCTTCGCACGTTCCCGTGACGGTCTGAAGATTACAGCCGAAGGGCAGACGGTTCTCCGCGTTGCCAAAGACATGCGGATGTTGAGCGTTGGGCTACCGCTGGCGCGTGGCAACCATGTGCTGGTCCGAGACGGGGAAGTTCGCATCTGCGCGTCAGAAGGTGTCGGCACGTTTTGGCTGACCCCGCGGCTGCCGGAATTGAAGGCGCGCCTGCCTGATCATATTGTTGCGCTGGACAGCCTTTCGGACCAGAATCTCGTCTCTCCGGGTGAACATGACGTCGCGGTTGGGTTCCAGAAGCCGACCGATCTGGAGGCCATCTGTTCAAAACTGGCCACGATCCACATCATGCCTTTCGCGTCGGACCAGTATCTGCGTCAGCATGGCCTGCCGCTGACGATTGATGATCTGCACGGCCACCAGTTCATCCAACAGGATTCACCCGGAACCAAGGGAGACACCGTCAACCTGTTCCTCACGCAAGAACTGGCGCGCAAGATCATTTCCATCCGGGTCAGCTCAAGCGTTTCGCATGATTGGGCGGTGGCCAACGGTGTCGGTATCGGCGCCTTGCCAACCTATGCGCGTGCCATCACCCGGCGTGTGCGGCCGCTCGACCTGCCGATCCGCCTTCGCTTTGAATTGTGGCTGTCTTACAGGCGGGAGGCCCGCCATTCCCAACCGGTCCAGCAAGTGGTCCAATGGTTGAGGGACAGCTTCGACGGGAGCCGCTATCCATGGTTCGCGGATCACTTCGTCCATCCGGACGATTTTACTGACATAAGTGGAAGCGCAGAGGTGGTCTCCATGTTCGACCACCTCATGGACTGATAGACGCCGCTTCATGAGAGATTCGAGCAACCGACCGAAATCCGCTTTGCGTGCATTTCTAGAAGACGGAGCGGCGGGGGGCATCGTCCTGATGCTGGCGGTCGCAGCGGCTTTGATCGTCGCAAACAGCGGTTGGTCGGATGCCTATTTTGCAGGACTTCAGGCAAAATTGGGGCCAATGTCGGTCCTTCATTGGATCAACGACGGCCTCATGGCGCTGTTCTTCTTGCTGGTGGGGCTGGAGATAAAGCGCGAATTTGTTGACGGGCATTTGAGCAACTGGGGGGACCGGGCCCTCCCTATGATCGCAGCTGTTGCAGGGATGCTGATCCCGGCACTTGTCTTCCTCGCCATCGCCGGGGGACGTCCTGAGCTTCACCGTGGCTGGGCGATCCCGGCGGCAACCGATATCGCATTTGCCATGGGTGTCATCTCGCTTCTGGGGCGCCGCGTCCCTGCGTCGCTGAAGCTGTTGCTGGCAACCATCGCCATCGTTGATGACATGGGTGCTGTCGCCATCATTGCCGTGGGGTACACAAACGCCATTTCTGGAGGCTGGCTGCTGGCTTCAGCCGGCATCATGGCCGTGATGTTCCTTATCGGCCGGAGGCAGGTCTCAGCCCTCTGGCCCTATCTTGTCGCCTTTGCTCTGCTCTGGTTCACTGTGCTTCAGTCCGGCGTGCATGCAACCATTGCCGGCGTGCTGGCAGCAGCGATGATCCCGGTCCGCGTTACGCCCGCCGCGCCCGATGATCCCACTTCGCCCCTCCACCGAATGGAACATCTCCTCAACAAGCCCGTCGCCTTTCTCATCGTGCCGCTTTTCGGTTTCGCCAATGCAGGTGTTTCGTTTGCGGAAGGGGCAAGTCGGGATGAACTGACGCTGGCGATCGCAGCCGGGCTTTTCTTTGGAAAGCAACTCGGCATCTTCTCAGCCATCTTGCTTGCTGTCCGCTTTGGCGTTGCCCGAAAACCCGCAGGCGCAAGTTGGACGCAGATTTACGGGATGGCCCTGCTTTGCGGAATCGGTTTCACGATGAGCCTGTTTATCGGCGATCTCGCTTTCTCTGATCCCATGCACGATAGCGGTGTGAAAATGGGCGTTCTGCTCGGCTCTGTCGCGTCGGCCATTGCCGGCGCCATCGTCCTCGGTTTATCTTCAGGCACAAAAAAAGGGGCAGCTTAGGCCACCCCTTTTTTCGTTCGTTGTCCGTATCGGATCAGATCTTTTCAACAAGCTCCGGCACGATCTTGAAGAGATCGCCCACAAGGCCGATGTCAGCGACCTGGAAGATCGGGGCGTCTTCGTCCTTGTTGATCGCGATGATCGTCTTGGAGTCCTTCATGCCGGCAAGGTGCTGGATCGCACCAGAGATGCCGACAGCGACATAGACGTCCGGCGCGACGATCTTACCGGTCTGTCCGACCTGATAATCATTGGGGACATAGCCTGCATCAACGGCAGCGCGCGAGGCACCGACAGCGGCGCTCAGCTTGTCTGCGAGCGGGAAGATGGTCGCCTGGAAGGTGTCTGCATCCTTGAGCGCACGACCACCGGAGACGATGATCTTGGCCGAGGTCAGTTCCGGACGCTCCAGCTTCACGATTTCAGCGCCGACGAAAGACGAGATGCCCGCGTCGCCTGCGCCGGAGACGGCTTCGACCGACGCCGAGCCGCCTTCGGCAGCTGCCTTAGCGAAGGCCGTGCCGCGCACGGTGATGACCTTCTTGGCATCAGCCGACTGGACAGTCGCAATGGCATTGCCGGCATAGATGGGACGCGTGAACGTGTCCGCACTTTCAACCGACAGGATGTCGCTGATCTGCATGACATCCAGCAGCGCGGCCACGCGCGGCGCGATATTCTTGCCGTGCGCCGTGGCGGGGAACAGCACGGCGTCATGGCTGGCCATCAGGCTCGCCACGAGCGGCGCGACGTTTTCAGCCAGCTGGTTGGCAAGGGTCGCGTCATTGGCGACGTGCACCTTGGCGACACCAGCAACCTTTGCGGCGGCCTGTGCCACAGCATCGCAGCCATTACCGGCGACGAGGACGTGCACTTCACCCAGCTGCGAAGCTGCGGTGACAACAGCGAGCGTTGCGTCCTTCAGTGACGCATTGTCGTGTTCAGCGTAAACGAGGACGCTCATGCGGCAACTCCCATTTCCTTGAGCTTGGCAACCAGTGCATCGACATCGGCAACCTTGATACCAGCCGAGCGGACAGGCGGTTCGGTAACCTTCAGCGTCTTCAGACGCGGGGTGACATCCACGCCGTAATCAGCAGGCGTCTTCTGCGCGAGCGGCTTGGACTTCGCCTTCATGATGTTCGGCAGCGACGCATAGCGCGGCTCATTCAAGCGAAGGTCGGTCGTGACAATCGCAGGCGCCTTCAGGCTGACGGTTTCAAGACCGCCGTCAACTTCGCGCGTCACGTTGATGGTGTCGCCCGACACTTCAACCTTGGAGGCAAAGGTGCCCTGCGGACGGCCGGTCAGCGCAGCGAGCATCTGGCCCGTCTGGTTGCTGTCATCGTCAATGGCCTGCTTGCCGAGGATGACGAGGCCGGGGGCTTCTTCTTCCATGACTTTGGCGAGCAACTTGGCGACGCCGAGCGGTTCGACATCTTCTGCAACAATGAGGATCGCACGATCCGCACCCATGGCGAGTGCGGTGCGCAGCGTTTCCTGCGCCTTGTCTGGTCCGATCGAGACGGCGACGATTTCCGTCGCAACGCCCTTTTCTTTCAGACGGATGGCTTCTTCCACCGCGATTTCGTCGAAGGGGTTCATCGACATCTTCACGTTGGCAAGGTCCACGCCGGAGCCATCAGGCTTTACGCGGGGCTTCACATTATAATCAATGACCCGCTTCACGGGCACAAGGATCTTCATGGCGCTTATCTCCAATGAGTCGCTTTACGTTTACGTCAATGTCCGCCGCACTGCACAAATTGACAGCGCTTTGCAAGCCTCAAGCGGCGTTGCGGACTTCCGCGACGATCTTCTTCGCCGCATCGCCAAGGTCGTTGGCGGGGACGATGGGAAGACCGGAATTCGCGAGAATATCCTTACCCTGCTGCACATTGGTGCCTTCTAGGCGGACAACGAGCGGCACAGACAGGTTCACTTCCTTGGCGGCGGCAACGATGCCGTCGGCAATGATGTCGCACTTCATGATGCCACCAAAGATGTTCACGAGAATGCCCTTCACCGCAGGGTCCTTCAGAATGATCTTGAAGGCGGCCGTGACCTTTTCCTTGTTGGCGCCACCGCCCACGTCAAGGAAGTTGGCGGGGAATTCACCATTGAGCTTGATGATGTCCATCGTTGCCATGGCAAGGCCTGCGCCATTGACCATGCAGCCGATGTTGCCGTCGAGCTTGATATAGGCGAGGTCGTACTTCGATGCTTCGATTTCGGCCGGGTCTTCTTCGGTCAAATCGCGCAGTTCGACGAGATCCTTGTGACGGAAAAGCGCGTTTGAATCGAAACCGACCTTGGCATCGAGGACAAACAGCTTGTCGCCATCCGCCGTCGGGCAGACGGCCAGAGGATTGATTTCGATCTGGCTCGCATCGGTCGCGACGAACGTGTCATAAAGACCCTTCAAGACCGACTGGGCCTGCTTGGCCAAATCACCTGAGAGCCCGAGCGCCTTGGCGACAGAGCGGCCATGATGCGGCATGAGGCCCGTTGCGGGGTCGATGGTGATCGTGGTGATCTTTTCCGGCGTGTCATGCGCGACGGTTTCGATGTCCATGCCACCTTCGGTCGACGCGACAATCGCAATCCGGCTTGAGGCGCGGTCGACGAGGAGGGCGAGATAGAATTCTTTGCCAATGTCGACACCGTCGGTGATGTAGAGGCGCTGCACTTGCTTGCCGGCATCGCCTGTCTGGATCGTGACCAGCGTGTTGCCGAGCATGTCCGTTGCATGCGCGCGGACTTCATCGAGCGACTTGGCGAGGCGAACGCCGCCCTTGGCATCGGGGCCGAGTTCCTTGAACTTGCCCTTGCCGCGGCCACCCGCGTGGATTTGCGCCTTCACAACGTAAAGCGGCCCTGGAAGCTGCTTGGCAGCCTCGACAGCTTCTTCCACCGACATGGCAGCAATGCCCTTCGGTACGGCGACGCCGAACTTGGCCAGAAGTTCCTTGGCTTGATACTCGTGAATATTCATGTGCGCGCGAGTCCCTGCTAGAGTTGCAGGGCCTAAAGCATAGCAAGGCGGTTATGGGAAGCCCGTAACACGCCTATCACAATGCTTATTCAGAGATCGCGCAGCTCAGCCCGGCCCGGCTTGTGATGGCGAGGATTTCCGGATCGCGCAAAGCGCGCACCTGCCGCCAGAATTCGCCGACCCGCATCTGGCCAATCCGCTGGTCGCTGATCTTGCTGAGATCAGACAGGCGCCGGAGCTGGGTGAGCGACAGCTTGTCGATCATGCGGTCTGCCATGCAGGCGGATGTGTCGCGGGATAGTCCTGCCGACTGAAGCCCATTGCGCAAACGGGCTTCCGGTGTGGCGCAAGCGGAAAGAGTGGTTGCTACGATCAAGGCGGCGAGGAGTTTGGTACGCATGGGAGCTCCCTGATTCAAAACGGTCGCAGGCCAGTGCGGATTGCTGTCCCTTTGCACTGGCCTGTTGGGGGTCAAATGCAGCTTTAATGATGACGGAAAGATGAACGACGCTATAGGGGTCGCAATGTCTATCTTGTCCGGCCTTGGCGTGTTCATTCTGACGGTGCTCTTCATGGAGGGCTTCGCCTATGTTGCCCACCGCTGGCTGATGCACGGGCCAGGCTGGTTCCTGCATAAAAGCCATCATCAGCCCCGGACCGGTACATTTGAGTTGAACGATCTCTACGCTGTGATCTTCGCTGTGCCGTCAATTTCGCTCTTTTGGTACGGCATCGGCCTTGGCCATGGGGCGCTCTACGCATGGATGGGCGGCGGCATTGCGGCTTATGGCGCGATCTATTTCGGTTTCCATGATGTGATCGTGCACAAGCGGATCGGCCATCGGTACCTGCCCAAGAGCACTTACATGAAGCGAATCATGCAGGCGCACCGTTTGCATCATGTTGTGGAAACGAAGGACGGGACGGTGAGCTTCGGCTTTTTGTGGGCACCAAAGCCTGAGGTGCTGAAGGCGCAACTGGCAAAAGGCGGTCGCGGTGGCGTTCGTGCCCCCGCAGCCATGGAACTCAGCAAGTAAATTAGGCGGTGGCGAGCGTCCGGCGGCGGCGCAGAGCGAAGCCGACCATGCCAAAGCCACCCAGCATCAAAGCCCAGCTGCCGGGTTCCGGCAGCGGATCGATATAGGACACGGTCAGGTCGTCAAACTTGAACGAGTCCTTTTTGCCGTCCTGATTGACGAAGGATGAGGCCACCATCCAGATGTTGCCAACCTTTTGGCCAACAGCACCTGGTTGAAGGTCACGCACAACGCCGTTTGGAGCGGAGCCACCGGTTTCCTCAAAGCTTACGCCGTCCAGGATGCCGTTCACGACTGAAATGTTTGTGTTGTCGAGCGAAAGCCCGGAAGACCATGGCGTTGCGGTCGTACCATAGTCGATCGTGGCGTCGCTGTCTTGATAGCTCACGCCGCTAAGCTGGTAGGTCGTGAACCGGCCGGAGGTGAACTCAACGGGCTTATCAAACTGAAACAGGATGAAATCTGTGCCGCCACTATTATCGGCGGTGTGCGTGTTATTGGCGCCGCTGCCTTCGTTCCGGTTGGTGACGCCAAGGCCTGAGCCATATGCGCCGAGAAATGCGTTTCGGACAATGTTGCTCGAAACACTCCACGCCGTCGCCCGGACATTGACTGTGGTGCTGCCAGTCGTGGCGCTGAACAGGCGCGCATTGCCATCCGTCCCATCAAGGGCCGAGTTGCCGACCAGATTGAAGAAAAATGTCGCCGCGTGGGCAGCAGGCGCCGTCGCAAGCGCCAGCAAGGATGCCGAAAGGATCGCTACCGATTTCAAACGCATAACTCATTGCCCCTGTTCGTGCCCTGCCATTGCATAG
>JBBATT010000011.1:0-18173 GCA_040398605.1 Chakrabartia sp. | reverse complement strand
CTGGTCGATCGTCGCCTTGGCGTCGGAGGTGAGGGTGTTGGTCATCGTCTGGACGGTGATGGGCGCATTGCCACCAACGGGCACGTTGCCAACCATGATCTGACGGGAGGTGCGGCGCGCAATATCGCGCCAAGGGCGAATGGAGGACATGGCTGCGCCTATACAGGCAGGTGCGCGCCGAGGCAAAGGCGCAAAAGTGGTGGAAATGTCCTTAAATCAATCTTCAGTCCTGCCGGGTAATAGGAATAGTCGACCACAGGTGCGTGGTCGCCGCGAAATTGGATGACTTAAGGGTGCTATTTTAACGTGCAGGACAGTGCCGAAACCGGGCGGATCGGGCGCCATTTCGGGCTGGACTGGCTCCGCATCGGTGCGTTCGCGCTGCTCATCCTTTATCATATCGGGCTCTATTTTGCACCGGGCCATTGGCTGGTGAAATCAGCGCATATCGAGCCATGGGTGGCCTATCCCATCGCAGCCATTTCGCCTTGGCGGCTGATGATCATCTTTGCCGTGTCGGGTTTTGCGTCCGCAGCGATGTTGCAGCGATTCCCCTCGGTTGGGGCGTTTTTCAAGGAGCGCAGCCGGCGTCTGCTCATCCCACTTCTGTTCGGAACGCTGGTGCTGGTGCCGCCGCAAGGCTGGGTGCGGATGGAGTTGGCGGGACACCACCAGACGATGCTACATTTCCTCACGCACGAAGAATTCGCCTTCCACAGGATCGCCGGCCAGTTCTTCCCCAATTGGGAGCATCTTTGGTTCCTCGGCTATCTTTGGGCTTACACCGGGCTGCTGGCGGCCGTTCTGGTCTTTTGGCCGGACTGGAAGGCGCGCCTCACGCCCTTTGTCGCATGGCTGTGTCGGGGATGGCGGTTGCTGATCCTGCCAACGGCCCTGCTTTTGCTCGGCAGGCTGGCACTGATGGCGGCGCACCTTGATGATGCCAGCCGCTATTCCGATCTCATCGGCGATATTCATTATGTGCCTGCGTTCCTGTTGGGCTTTGCGCTGGCGCATTTCCCGCAGATCTGGGCGGCGGTGCGGGGCATTTGGAGGGCGGCGCTTGTCTTGTCGCTGATCTGTCTGGCGATCATTCTGGCGGGTGTCGCCCTGCCGACGGACAATCCATCGCATCTGTTGATGACGGTGCAGCTGGCCGCCGACACTGGCATGGCTTGGGCGATGTTGCCCGTTGCTCTGCATTTGGCTGACGTTGCTTTCAATCGCGACCACCCTTGGCGCCAGACGCTCGCGCTTGCGATTTTCCCGGCCTATGTGATCCACCAGACGGTGATTGTGCTCGCAGGCTGGATGATGCGGGAGGCGGGCATTGTCGGCTTTGCAGCCTTCATCCTGCAGGTCGTTCTGGTGCTGGTGAGTTGCTGGGCCGCATGGACCTTGGCGCGCGCGGTGCCGTTCTTTGGGGAATTGCTCGGGATGCCACACAAGCGATTGGCGGCGTCCGGACGAAACGCCGTCAGCGCTGTCTGATTGCGGCCCCAACCCAAGCCCGCGCGACCCAACCGGCTTTGGCCGCTTTGCTTGTGATCACGCGCTGGTCCCACGCCGCTTCGCCCCGCCGAGCGACTTCGCGGGCAATATCACCGTAGATGCCGGCTGCGGCCAGCACCGCCCAGCGGGACCGGAAGGGCAGGCGCCGCGCGCCGATGCGGGCGCTGGCTTCATAGCCTGCGGACAGATCGGCCAATCGCTGCGCGATATTCGACATGGCTTTGCGGTGGGGTGGCGCCATGTGTTCGCCCGAGGGGATGCCAGCCTCGGCCAGCCATTCGGCGGGCACATAGCAGCGTCCGCCATCGGCATCCTCGCGGATGTCCCGCGCGATATTGGCGAGTTGGAAGGCAAGCCCAAGATCATTGGCGCGTTTCAGCGTGTCCTCATCGTCGGGCGATACGCCCATGATGACGGCCATCATCAGCCCGACGACACCTGCGACATGATAGCAATATTTGAGCAGCTCCGCCTCGTTGCGCGGGGAGAAGTCCGCCGCATCCATGGCAAAACCTTGGATCAGGTCGCGTGGCCACTTTGCGGGCAGGGCGCTTTCCTTCGCGACGAGGCCAAGCGCATCAAACGCCGGATCGCCCGTTGTCTCCCCTGCCAGCGCCCGCTCCGTCATGCCGCGCAGAAAGGCCAGCCGTTCAGCGGGGTCCTCAACCTTGGTCAGCGCGCCGCCATGGTCTTGTCCGTCGGCGATGTCGTCGCACTTGCGGCACCAGCTGTAGAGCAGCCATGCGCGCGCGCGGACGTCCGGTGCGAACAGCTTGGAGGCGAGCGCGAAGGATTTGGAGCCCTTGGCGATGCTGTCGCGCGCCGTCTCCACCAAGGCGGCGCGGTCCATGTTCAGAGGTCTTCCGATGTCATCGCAAAGATGGGCTGGTGCGGCTCGTACATCGACATGCGGGTGAGGAGACGATCTAGGTCCGCATCGGCGATCAGGATGCCCTTATGCTGGTCCCGAATGAAGCCGACCGAAATCATATGCGCGTTGAACGCGATGAGCTGGTCGTAAAAGCCAGCCGCATTGAGCAGCCCGACGGGCTTTGCATGATAGCCGAGCTGCGCCCAGCTGATCGCTTCCCAAAGCTCATCCATCGTACCGACGCCGCCGGGGAGGGTGAGGAACCCGTCCGACAGATCAGTGAACATGCGTTTGCGTTCATGCATGCCGGGGACAACGTGCAACTCTGTGCAGCCCTTATGCGCGACTTCGCTGCCGACCAGCGCTTCGGGGATCACGCCGATCACCTCGCCGCCCGCTTCAAGCGCGCTGTCTGCGAGCGCGCCCATCAGGCCGAGCCGCCCGCCGCCATAGACGACGCCAATGCCCTTTTGCGTGAGCGTCCGCCCGACAAGGCGCGCGGTGTCGATATAGACAGGGTCGGCCGGGGTCGCGGACCCGCAATAGACGGCGATGCGTTTCATGGGGGTGCTCCCTAGCCGTTCATGCCCGGCAAAGTCGAGACGTTAGGCCAGATCTTCCAACATCAGCGCCGCCGTCGCCTTCGCACTGCCAACGACGCCCGGGATGCCCGCGCCCGGATGGGTGCCCGCGCCGACAAAGTAGAGATTATTGATCACATCATCGCGGTTGTGCGCGCGGAACCACGCGCTCTGCCACAGCACCGGCTCCAGGCTGAAGGCGCTGCCGAGATTGGCGGAGAGATCCCGCCCGAAATCGGTCGGCGCATAATGGAATTGGGTGACGATGCGTTCCTTAAGGTCGGGCATCAGGCGCTGCGCGACTTCCTCTAGGATGTTCTCGGCAAATTGTTTCCCGAATTCCCCGTCCCAATCGACGTTCGCCTTGCCGAGATGCGCGACAGGGGCGAGCACATAGAAGGTCGCATGACCCTCGGGCGCCATCGACGCATCGGTCACGCTCGGGTGATGGAGGTAAAGCGAGAAGTCCTCCGGCACGCGGCCATTGCTGTAGATGTCGTCGAGCAGCCCTTTATAGCGCGGGCCGAACAGGATCATGTGGTGCGGAATCTCGGGGAAGGTGCCCTTCACCCCGAAATGCACGACGAATAAGGACGGGGACCAGCGCTTGCGCTTCAAGGATTTGGCCGCGCTCTTGCCGCGTGGGTGATTGCCAAGCAGCTTGGCATAGCTGTGCATCAGATCGCCATTGGTAGCGACGGCGTCTGCCGATTGCTGCCAGCCCGAGGCCGTCCGCACGCCGGTCGCGCGGTTGCCCTGCATTTCAATTTCTTCGACTGCATCGCCCAGACGGACGGTGCCGCCCAGTCGCTCAAACAAGGCGATCATGCCAGACACAAGCTTGTTGGTGCCGCCGCGCGCAAACCAAACGCCACCGCGCTTTTCGATGGTATGGATGAGCGCGTAGATCGAGCTTGTCGTCATCGGATTGCCGCCCACAAGGAGCGTCTGGAACGACAGCGCCTGACGCAGCTTGTCATTCTTCACATATTTGGACGCGATCGAATAGACCGACCGCCAAGCCTGATAGCGGGCAAGGGCGGGTGCTGCCTTCAACATCGACAGGATGGAGAGGAACGCGACTGAGCCGAGCTTCTGATAGCCTTCGCGCTCCACGCCGCGCGAATATTCCTGAAACTTTTCATAGCCGTCGAGGTCATCGGGCGCGATCTTGCGGATCTCTTCGCGCAGCGCTTCTTCATCATTGGCGTAATCGTAATTGGTGCCATCGGGCCAGTTGAGCCGGTAGAAGGGCTTGACCGGCATCAGGTCCACATCGTCGGCAATCTTATTGCCGGACAGTGCCCAGAGTTCCTCAAGGCAGGGCGGATCAGTGATGACGGTGGGGCCGGCATCAAAGGTGAAGCCCTCACGCTTCCAGTGATAGCCACGGCCGCCCGCCTTATCGCGCGCTTCGACGATGGTCGTCTGAATGCCTGCCGATTGGAGCCGGATGCCGAGCGCAAGGCCGCCAAAGCCGGCGCCGATCACGATTGCTGTCTTCATTTTCTTAATCCCCAGATGGCGCGAATGGCCCGGACGATGGGCACAGGCGGCTTTCCTGTTAGAATGCGCGCCTTATCCAATAGGGTCGATTGACCCGCGTAGAAGCGCTCAATCAAGCTGGCCGAAAGGCCATAGAAGCGCTCAAAGATGCGATACCGCTGCCCCGGCAAGGCAGCGCCGAACAACATGGTGTCGAGCAGCCGATAATAGCCGCGTGCCTTCCAATGGCTGCGGGCCAGCGCCTCAAACTGGGCGGGCGTCATGCCCGGGTCCGCCGCAAGGCGCGTCGCGAGCCGGACGGCATCAGGCAAAGTATAACCGGTTGTCGGCTGGCACATGCCAGACCTTATGCCTGCCTTGGCGATGTCTGTTCCGGTGGAGCGCCAATAGGCGTCGAAATCCCCGCCGATGATGACGGGGAGCACGCCCGTTTCCTCATGCCCGCCGCCATTGGTCTGCCAGCCCTTGGCGGCGGCATAAGCGATGATCCGTTCGCGGACGGCAGGCACGTCAAGGTCGGGCGTGTCGCTGTAGTAAGTGTCTTCGATGAAGACGGTTTCGGCATCAAAGGGCAGGCAATAGACGAAGCGATAGCCGTCAATCTGGTCGACGGTCGCATCCATCACAATGGGGCGGGTGAGGCCGTGGCCACCGGGAACATGCACCTTCTGCCCGACAAATTTCTGCCAGCCGAGTTTCAGTGTGGAGAGATCGCCTGCCCCGCGCGCGTCGATGGTGAGGTGTGCCGTGACGGCCTGCCCGTCGCCAAGCGTGATCCGGTCCGGCGTGACATCGGCCACATCGGCGCGGATGATCCGCTCTGCGGGCAGTACCTGCCGCACATGCGCGTCCAGCCGGTCAGATGTGATGCTGCTATAGGTCGCGCTCATCGTCCGTTTGAGCTTGGGAAAGAGAACGTCATAGTCCTGCCACTGATGGACGATCAGCGGCGCGATCAGCCAGCGGTCGGCATCGGCCACATCGCTGTCAAAGAACGACCAGACGTGATTGCCACCAAGCGCCGCGCCGGCTTCCACAATGCGGACGTCGAGTTGCGGTTGCCGTTCGGCCAGCGCCAGTGCGATCAGGCAACCGGCAAGGCCGCCCCCGGCAATGGCAATGTCACAATGGGTGGTAGCATCAGGCACAGTCGCGCTCTAATGGCGTTGCCGGAAAAGCGAAAGGCCGAGAGGATTAAAGAACTGATGACACCGCTTGGCACACTGATTGAGAGCATTGCGGAGGACGGCGCAGGGCGCTGGTCCGTCAATGCGAGCGAGGATTGGCGTCAGGGCCGCACGCTTTATGGCGGCGTCTCCGCAGGTCTCTGCTTTGCCGCATGTGAAAAGCTGGTGCCTGATCTGCCGCCGCTGCGGTCTGCCCAGATTGCGTTTATCGGCCCGTCGGGTGGTGAGGCGACCTTGGTGCCGACGGTGCTGCGGCGTGGCAAATCCGTGACGTTTATGGCGTGTGATCTCATCGCTGATGGCGTTGTCGCCACCCGCACACTCTTTGCCTTTGGCGCAGAACGTGAATCGGCCTTTGCCGTTGAAGCCCCTGCCGCACCGGATGTGCCGCGTCCCGAGGATTGCCCGCCTTTGTTCCGGCAATGGGCGCCCACTTTCGCCCAGCATTTTGACATGCGCTATGCAGGTGGCGGCTATCCCGTCACAGGCGCGGACGATGGCGATATGATCGTCTGGGTCCGCCACAAGGATGCAGATGCGCCTGCGGGCCTCGTCTCGCTGGTGACACTCGGCGATGCGCTTCCGCCCGCCTCCATGCCGCGCCTGACGGGCCCGGCGGCCATCAGCTCGATGACTTGGAATTTCGATCTGGCCGATGCGACGCGCTACGACGCCAAGGGCTGGGTGCTGCTGCGGTCCAAGGATGATGCCGTCGGCCATGGTTATGCCGGGCAGACAATGGGCATGTGGGATGATCAGGGCCGTCCGATCCTGATGGGTCGCCAGAACATCACGATTTTTGCGTGAAGCACAGCTTCCACCGTCATTGCGAGCGCAGCGCGGCAATCGAAGGCAGTAGGTGCCATACTGGATTGCCGCGGCCACGATGTGGCCTCGCAATGACGATTGAAGACAGCGTCCGCCTCAGCCATAGTCCCCGCCTATGACCGCACTCCCCGCCATCCTAATGTCTGCCCTCGCCATGACGGTGATCGTCGGCGTGCGCTATCTCATCACCAGCGGCGCGTTTGCTTGGGTGACGCAGATCAAGCATCGCGGGCTATATGCCGGGCTGGATAAACAGATGCGGCGCGAAATCGGGTGGAGCCTTGCTTCCGCCGCGATCTACGGCGTGCCTGCGGGTATCGTCGCCTGGGGCTGGCAGGCGCAGGGCTGGACGCAGATTTATACCGACGTGAATGCCTATCCGCTCTGGATGCTGCCCGTCTCGGTGCTCGCCTTCCTCGCGCTTCATGACACTTGGTTTTATTGGACGCACCGTTGGATGCATCAGCCGCGCCTGTTCCGCATCGCCCATGCCGTCCATCATGAAAGCCGCCCGCCAACCGCTTGGGCGGCGATGAGTTTTCACCCCTGGGAAGCGATTACCGGCGCGGTCGTCATCCCCGCGCTTGTGTTCCTCATCCCCATCCATGTGGCGGCCCTTGGCGTCGTGTTGTCGATCATGACGATCATGGGCGTCGGCAATCACATGGGGTGGGAAATGTTTCCCCGCGCGCTCGTTCATGGTGCAGCAGGGAATTGGCTGATAACAGCAACGCATCATCAGAAGCACCACGAGGCGTATCGGGGGAATTATGGGCTTTATTTCCGAGTTTGGGACAGGCTGTGCGGCACTGACCTTGGCTTTGGCCGCTTCGCCGTTGATGGCAGCGACGGACGCGCCAAAAGCGGGGGCTGACGTCGAAGCCGTCATCACCGGTGTCCGCAATACCAAGGGCAATGTCCTTGTTTGCATAACGGCCAATGCAAAAGCCTATCCGGACTGCGGGAAGGACCCCAAAAGCCGCAAGCTCGCGCTGCCCGCCCGCGCAACGCTGACGGCGAAGTTTGAGGGCGTCGCCCCCGGCACCTACGCCATTGCCCTCATCCATGATGAGAATGGCAATAACAAAATGGATGTCGCGCTGTTCGTGCCCAAGGAAGGCTTTGGCATGTCGCGCAACCCGGCGGTCCGCATGGGCCCACCAACCTTCAAAAGCGCGGCCTTCGCCGTGGGGGCGGACGCCGTGAAGCTGCCGATTACGATGAAGTATATGTTTTAAGTCACAAGTCGCGCATGTTCAAAAACGAAGCCCCGCCAGAGTGATCTGACGGGGCTTTGTTTTGCTGTCGGACCCGACGCTTAGGCGTAGGTGACGCTCACCTTGTTGCGGCGACGCAGCGCGCCACCGACCAGGCCGAAGCCTGCAATCATGAGGGCCCAGCTTGCGGCTTCTGGCACGCCTGTGACGCTCACATTGTCCAGGAAGATGTCTTTGGAAGTGGTCCCGTCAAAGCTGGTGAATTGGAGATTGCCAAGGCCACCGCCCGAAACGAAGTCCGCCGTGTAGGTTTGGAACAGCGTGTCGAAGTTGTTGGACGGATTTGCGCTGACCGTATCAATCAGCAGGAAGGCGCCGACTGTAAAATCATAGATCCCGAACGACAATTGATGCGGGGCACCGCCAATGGCACCGAAATCGAAGGTAATCCGGTTGCGGCCAGCGGCCAGCGTGAAATCTTGAAGAATGCGGGCCGGGTTATTCTGGGAATCCCCAGTGCCAAAAGTCACGAACTTGTTCGCCAAAGCGGCCGCAGAGCCGTTCGCACCGCAGCATGGTCCGTAAGCCGCACCGTTGAGCACATAGATGCTAAGAGGATCGACTGCGGCATCAATCACCCAACCGGGAACGGTATTTCCAAGCGCACCCGCTTCAAAATCACCATTGGTGATGAGGTTGGCAGCATGAGCGCCGGTTGATGAGAGCGCCGCCGCCAAGAAAGCCGTTGTCAATAAACGCGATTTGAATGTCACAAGCCGGTCCCCCGCCCAATGGTGGATGTCGCGACAGCACATGTGGGCCGCATGTGCGGTCAGATAGAAGACTCAATTAATAAACGAAATTTAATACCGTTTTGGTTGTATTGCAACGACCGAATTCCAGCGGCCTCGTCTCAAAACGGCACATCTGGATCTGTCTTTAGAACATGCCGGACTAAGGCGCCGCCCATCAACTCATCCCGTGCCCCCCACAAACCACCCCTGATTTCAAGGGCATCCCCCAGCGCATTCATTGGCCAGACAGGTTGTCCTACACAGGGACCTCTGACGAGGGGGTCGTCAAAGGGAGAATTTCAATGCGTGCCATTTCCAATCTGACTGTCGCCCCTGTCCTGTTTGCGCTGCTGAGCGTCTCTGGAGCGGGCATTGCCTCTGCGCAGGAACAGGACATTTCAAACCCCAACATCGTCGTAACCGGCCAAGAGGCTGCGACTGACTTTGCGGCGCTGCCTAAGGGGCCGGAGGTCAAGGGAATCGTCACTGCGCGCAAAGGCGACCGCGTTCGTATCGCCAGCGAAAGTGGACCTATCGTCGATATCACGCTGGCAGAGATCACCAAGATCAAGGGCTCAGGCAAGAACCCGACCAAGGCCGATATCTTGAACGGCCTGCCCGTGACGGTGAAGACGCTGCAGTCTGGCAGCGACCTGATTGCCAGCCAGATCAGCTTTAAGGGCCGCGACTTTAGGACGGCGAACATGATCCGCACCGGCACGTCCCAGCAATTTGCCGAACAGACCGCCGCGACCGAAGCGCTGCGCGGCCGCATGAGCGATATCGACAAGTATAACGTCAAGGGCTCGACCAACGTCTATTTCGACACAGGCAAATGGACACTTTCGGAACAAGCCAAGGCCGAACTCTGCTCCACCGCGCAGCAGGCCGAGGCGACGGACAACGCGCTGATGCTCGTGGTCGGCTACACAGATTCCGTGGGCAGCGAAGATTATAATCAGGTGCTCAGCGAAAAGCGCGCGAGCCGCGTGATCAACTATCTCCAGCAGGCGTGCCGCTGGAAGCCTTACCGGATGCTGACACCCACCGGCATGGCGGAATCCGATCCATTGGCGAGCAACGACACCGAAGAAGGCAAGCGCCAGAACCGCCGCGTCTCGGTGAACATCCTTGTGAGCAAGAGCGTCGACGGGCTTTAAGTTCGGTCCCTTTCGTCATGCCAGCGACGGCTGGCATCTCGTGCACCCAATCTATGAGACCCCAGCCTGCGCTGGGGTGACGGCTCAGATTTTCCCTCTTGTAGCGACTGCTACATTTTCCTAGTGTGAAGCAGTCGCTACAGGAGGGTTTCCATCATGGCTTTGTTTCGCGTCTTTCTGATCGTCTGCTGTGTCGCCATTGCGGCCTACACGTCGGTGACGATCGCCAACCATGGCCTGAACCTGTTGCCGGTTTTCTTTAGCGACATGGCGGAGATGGCCTGGCCGGGGCAGTTCAACCTTGATTTCATGTGCTTCCTCGCGCTCTCGGCGATCTGGGTGAGCTGGCGGCATCAGTTTTCAGGCGCAGGGCTCGCGCTTGGCATCCTCGCCTTTTTCGGCGGGATGCTGTTCCTCTCCATCTACCTGCTGGTGCAGACCAGCCGCTGCGGCGGCGATGTCCGCGTGCTGCTGCTTGGCGAGGCGCGCGGCCGGGCGTGCTAACGGACGCGCCTTACCCTTACGCCCCGATCATCCGCTCCATATGGCGGAATGGGCCTTCTGGCGGCTCCACGATCAGCGCGGCGGCATCTTCTTCGGTCAGCGGTTTGCTGAACAAATAGCCCTGCCCATATTCGCAGCCAAAGGCGGTCAATTCCTCGCGCTGAAACTCTGTTTCAAGGCCCTCCACGACAACGCGGAGTTGCAGGGCGTGGGCGAGGTCGAGCATCGCCTTCACCACGCTCCACTGCGCATTGTTGCGTGTCTGGGTGCGTACGAAGCTCTGGTCGATCTTGATATTGTCGATGGGGATCGTCTGCAGGCGGCTGAGCGAGGAATAGCCCGTGCCGAAATCATCAAGGCCAACCTGAATGTTGAGCGCGCGGAGTTCTTCGAGCACGCGGGCTGTGTGGTGTGGCTTGGTGATGGCGGCGCCTTCGGTAATCTCAATGCCGATCCAGCGCGGGTCGGCGCCGGTTTCTGCTAGGATCTCGCGCACCTGCTGCACAAAGGTCGGTTGGAGGAATTGGCGCGGGGCGACATTGATGCTGATCCGCAACGGCGGGTCCCGGTCCGGCACAAGATGGTGCCAACGCACCGCCGTTTTGCAGGCCTCACGCATAACCCATTGGCCGAGCAGCGTGATGACGCCGCTTTCTTCTGCGGCCGCAATGAATTCGGAGGGCGGCACAATCACGTTACCCCGCCGCCAGCGGACTAGGGCTTCAAACCCGACCAGCTGTTCTGTGTCGAGCGCGAGGATCGGCTGATAATGGAGGATGAAGTCGCCATTTTCGCAGGCGGTGCGCAGATCATTGACCAAAGTCATGCGTGACTGGACGGTGTTGCGCATCTTCTGGTCGAACACGACGGTGCGTTCAGACCCCTGTGATTTGGCCTCATACATCGCCAGATCCGCATCGCGCAGCATATCGCTTACGGTTGTGTAATAGCCATCATCATGCGCGATGCCGATGCTGGCAGTGACACGCACGGGGTTGTCTTCCATCCATTGCGGGTGGCGCAGGCTCAAATGAATTTCAGCGGCAAAACGTTCGGCAAGCTTGGCCCGGTCCGGCCCGTCAACAATGAGCGTAAACTCATCCCCCGCCAGCCGCGCCAGTTGCACGTTGGAGGCTAAGGGGTTATCATCCTCAAACGCGTTCGCATCGGCCACAAGCGTGCGCAACTTCTCTGCCATATCGATCAGCAGGCGGTCGCCCGCCTGATGGCCAAGCGTATCATTAACGAGCTTGAACCCATCGAGATCAATGAAGAGCAGCGAAGGCGCGGGTTCCTGTAGATCGCGGCAGTCGCGGAAACTGCGTTCGATATTCTGGGCAAAGGCGGCGCGGTTGGGCAGGCCGGTCAGCGGATCGGTGAGCGCACTATCGCGCAGCCGGTCCGCATGATGGCGCCGGCGGAAGACCCCGCCAATCTGGAGGCCCGGTTTTAAGAGGACATCAAGCAGCTCAAGCTCGGGTTCGCGCTGGTCCATCGAAAAGAACTCAAGCACCGCCTCCACATCACGTCCGCTCAGCACGGGCACGGTCAGCATTGATTTGAAACTGGCCAGCCGGGCAAGCCGCGCCCGGTCAAAGCCGTGAAGCGTGCCAATATCAGGCGTCCAGACTGGCACCTGCGCCATCACCGTTTGTGCGCCATCGTCTTCGGCGGGCGCGGCGATCTTCACCTCATGGGACGCTTTGATAAATGGCTGGGCGCTGTCGCAGGTGCGCGCAAAACTGATGCCCGCCGCGCGCATGGCGCCTGGGACGTCCGGGTCTGCCACAAGAACATTGCCGAAGGGGAAGCCAAGCGTGGTGCAGATTTCCCGAACCGCAAGGCGCAGCACCTCTAGCGGGTCATCGGATTCGTTGGCGCGGACCGAGATGCCGTTGAGCAATTCAATGCGCGCGCGGCTGACATAAAGGTCCCGCAAACCACTTTCGGCGAGGCGTTCCGCCTCCTGCCGGGCGCGGCGTTCCCGCTCCAGCCGGCGTTCGAGCTGGGCGATGCGTTCATCGGCCGGGCTTTCGGGGAAAGGCCAGCTCGCGTTCTTGCCGAGCTGGTTCATGCCGCCCACCTGATGTCCAGACGGCAAGTCTCATCGCCGTTGTGCACACATTCCGGGTGGGAGACGTCGCCCGCTTCGTCGAAGTGAGAGAGCGCGCCGCGGGCCAACCCTTGTGCAATATCGCAAAAGCGGCGGCGCGAATGATAGGAGATCTGAATGATATCGTCGCCGATTGCATATTGGAATTGGGGGCGGGCCGTCCCTGCAAAAATCTTTCGGATTTCGGGATGGATGACCGAGTTGAGCGAGAGGAGGAAGGTACGTGCATCGCCCACGCCTTCAACAAATAACGGAAACCGTTCCAAGACGATCGGCAGGGCCGACTGCCCAAAGGCTTGCAACACGTCGGTCGTCTCTTGCCCGGTCAGCGTCGCGGCGGCGTGCGCAAGGGCTTGAAATTCGGCATCTGGATAGGACCCAAGTGACGCATAAGCGCCCTCGGCGCCCGCCATGCAGATCAGGCTATCCCAAGCTTCTGGCCCGTAAGCGTCGGTAATGACATCTTCGAGCACGTTGAACATTAGACCCTTCACATCGACCCCACCGTTGATGCTGTGCAAACCTATGTCCGCATTCAGCTTTAAACGGCATCGCGTTGCCAATCTTTATGGCGGGCCCCTCTTTAGGCGGGGTCGGTAAATTGAACACCGCGCAGATGGGGTCATCATTTCCGGAACGGAGGTGATTTCTCCTTTAGGGCCTTGGAATCACACGGCCCCTCTGTTTGCGCCTTCCTCTCTTGGTGAAAGGCCGCTACACCTCGCGTCATCCCCGGGGAGTCGTGTGACTGAGAGGCTGGTGTAACGCCCAGCGACCCGTTGAACCTGATCCGGCTGATACCGGTGGAGGGAGGGTCGCTCGCCAAGGCGTCTTCTCCCCCGTTGAGGAGAGTGAAAGATGGCAGACATTGCAGCCCGTACCGAAATCGGCGTGACCACTGGCCCCATTCGCGGGTCTAAGAAAGTCCATGTCGGCCCGCTGAAGGTCGCGATGCGCGAAATTCATCTGGAACCCTCCTGCGGGGAACCCCCTGTGCGCGTCTATGACACGTCCGGTCCTTACACAGACCCCAATGTCGCCATCGATATCGCGGCCGGCTTGCCCGAATTGCGGCGCGACTGGATCCGCGCACGCGGCGATGTGGAAGATGTCACTCAGCGTGAAGTGAAGCCGGAAGACAATGGTCAGCTCGGGCCCGACCGGTCGGGCGGCGTCGCGCCATTCCCCAATGTTCGTAAGACTGTGTTGCGCGCCAAGCCCGGCATGAACGTGTCGCAGATGTATTATGCCCGCCGCGGCATCATCACGCCGGAAATGGAATATGTGGCGGAGCGTGAAAACCTCGGTCGCGCCCGTCTTGCCGAATATGTCCGCGACGGTGAGAGCTTTGGCGCGGCGATCCCCGATTACATCACGCCGGAATTCGTGCGCGATGAAGTCGCGCGTGGCCGGGCGATCATCCCCAACAACATCAACCACCCTGAATCCGAACCGATGGCGATTGGCCGCAACTTCCTGGTGAAGATCAACGCCAATATCGGCAACTCCGCCGTCGCGTCTGACGTGGCGACAGAGGTCGACAAGATGGTCTGGTCGATCCGCTGGGGCGCGGACACCGTGATGGACCTCTCCACCGGCCGCAACATCCATGACACGCGCGAATGGATCATCCGCAACTCGCCCGTCCCCATCGGCACGGTGCCGATTTATCAGGCGCTCGAAAAGGTTGGCGGCGTCGCCGAAGACCTGAATTGGGAAGTGTTCCGCGATACCCTGATCGAACAGGCCGAACAGGGCGTCGATTACTTCACCATCCATGCGGGCGTGCGCCTGCCTTATGTGCCGCTGGCGGCCAAGCGCGTCACGGGCATCGTGTCACGCGGCGGCTCGATCATGGCGAAATGGTGCCTTGCGCATCACAAGGAAAGCTTCCTCTACGAACGCTTTGACGAGATCACCGAGATCATGAAGGCGTATGACGTCGCTTATTCACTGGGCGATGGCCTGCGCCCCGGCTCCATCGCGGACGCGAATGACGAAGCGCAGTTTGCCGAACTCTACACCTTGGGTGAACTCACCAAGCGCGCCTGGGAACAGGATGTGCAGGTCATGATCGAAGGCCCCGGCCATGTGCCGATGCACAAGATCAAAGAGAATATGGACAAGCAGCTGGAGGTGTGCGGCGAAGCGCCCTTCTACACGCTTGGACCGCTCGTGACGGACATTGCGCCGGGCTATGACCACATCACCAGCGGCATTGGGGCGGCGATGATCGGTTGGTTCGGCACCGCCATGCTTTGCTACGTCACGCCCAAGGAACATCTGGGCCTGCCCGACCGTGACGACGTGAAGGTCGGCGTGGTGACGTATAAGCTTGCGGCCCACGCAGCCGATTTGGCGAAGGGCCACCCGGCCTCAAAGGTCCGCGATGATGCGCTGTCCCGTGCGCGCTTCGAGTTCCGCTGGCGTGATCAGTTCAACCTCGCGCTCGACCCCGAAACGGCGGAGCAATATCACGATCAGACGCTGCCCGCCGAAGGCGCGAAGACCGCGCACTTCTGCTCCATGTGCGGACCGAAATTCTGCTCGATGAAGATCAGCCAAGAAGTCCGCGAATTCGCCAAGCTGCAGAACCAGAGCGCGGAGAGCTTCGTTGCCGTGGAAGAAGCCGAAGCCGGCATGGCGCAGATGAGCAAGGTCTATGATGAGACCGGCCGTGAACTCTACATGGGCCAAGGCGACCGCGAACACGATTGATCTTCGACCTCCCCTCCTGCGTACGGGAGGGGACGGGGGTAGGCCTGAAGGACGCGCGGAAAAAAGAGATGCCGACAATCTACCGTCAGGATGGGTTTCGTTTCTATTTCTACAGCCACGAACCGAACGAGCCGCCCCATGTGCATATCGACAGAGGTGAGGCGACGATCAAGGTCTGGTTGGAGAGCGGGGAGGTCGCCAGGAGCCGGGGCTTTCGCGCGCATGAGATTGGTGGCATATTGGCGATGGTTGCCGAACATCAGGTGATGTTTCTGGAGAAGTGGCATGAACATTTCGGCTAAGGTCACGGACGAACGCGTTCTCGATGTCCGCTTCGACGATTATAGCCTGATCGTCGATCTGATGGACGGCCGCACCATCTCTGCGCCACTTGCTTGGTATCCCCGTCTGGCAAACGCCACGCCCGAACAACGCGCCAATTGGGAAAAATGCGGCGGCGGCTTCGGCATTCACTGGCCGGATGTGGATGAGGATTTGAGCACCGAAGGGCTGCTCAGGGGCGCTCCGGCAGCGAGGGCTGCTTGAGTTTGGGGCCTCTGGACCCGCCCCCTTATCAACTGACCGGCAGGAGACGTGCATGGCTCAATCCCTAACGCCCGCCGCTCTGAGCGAAATCATAGAGATGGCGCTGTCCGACCATGTCAGCTTCGCCACCATCACCGCGCAGACCGGGCTGAGCGCGGATGCTGTGCAGGTCATCATGCGCGATCATCTCAAACCCGGCAGCTACCGCGCCTGGCGCAAACGCGTGCATGATTTCGGCACGCGGCGGCAGCATTATAAATAGGCGGGCGGCGCTTCATCTGGTTTCCGGTGACAGCGCACTCATTTCCCATCGCTTTGCGGCTTTCACCTATTCCAGGGCCTTCGACATATAATCGGACGCACGCGGTGGCCGATTGCCAACGCCCCCTTCCGTCCCCCCGCCCAGGCTGATAATCTCCACTCCCATGGAAGCCGCCTTCAACTGGCTCGCAATTGCGCTGCTCGGCATCGTTTTGGCAGCGATGCTGTGGAATGATCGGCTGCGGCTGTTGCGGCCGTCGGTGCGGGTGCAGGGGGAAGTGATCGGGCATCGCTCAGGCGTCTCTGATGGCGATACCGATTATGCCGCCATCTACCGCTTTACCGAAGGTGGCGTGCAGCATGAGGTGGCCGACGGCCTTTACACCGCGATCAGGCGCCCCGATGTCGGCACGAGGCTGACGCTGCATTATCCCCAAGGTCGCCCTGATCTTGCTCGCCCCCCGCGTCTGGCCTTTTGGATCATGGTCTATGGCCTGATCCTCGGCATGGCAGCGCTGCTTGTGGCGAAAATGTTGGGGTGGCTTGCCGCCGGCCCTTGAACCGCTACACTCCTCCACAAAGCAAAGGGTCGCGCCTCGTGTCATAAGGGAGATGTGCCATGGCCAGACAGCGCCGCTTTGCCTTTGTTGAACGCACCACCACAGGTGCAGAACGCCTGATGCTCGCCAATTTTGATGGGTCCTTTGGCTTTTCCGGGCCAACGGCGCGGATCATCACGCAGATGGATGAGGTGCCGGGGGAGCTTCCGGGCAACGGATTATCCCCCGAAACCTATTTCGCCCTCGCCGTTTCGCCGGACAATACCCATGTCGCGGCTTGGTCTGTGCAGACCGGCACCGATTTCGTTGATCTCAACATTGCCGTTTACAACATGGCAACAGGCGCGCGCACCGTGCGGTTCAACGAACACAGCGTGACATCCGTTAACCGCGCCAATTGCCCTTGCCCGCTCTTTGATAGCTTTCTGGCGTTCGAAGCCGATGCTGGCGTGCCGCAGGACCAGATCGACGGCTATGATTACATCGTGTTGGTCGAACGATCCAGCGTCGAGCTGTTGAGCCTGGTGTGGAGCACGACAGGCACGCTTATCGCGACCTTTGGGTTTGATGTGGCGGTCGCAACTGGCCTTGAGTTGGGGCATGCCGCATTCGCAATTGAAGTCGCCGCCACATCCCCAGGGGGCAGCGGCGTGAGCATCCTCAGCCGCAATGCAGGCGTGGCCCCCTACAGCCCCATGCCGAAAAACCCACTCGCCATCCGGTCGCTGTCGCCCCGCGCGCTGCCTCCGGGTCCAGAGGTCATCCATTATGGGAAACAGCCGGTGACGTTTTACAATCCGCTGTGGAAACGGGCCCTGCTATGGATTCGATGGCCGGGGACGTGGGCCGGATATCGGGCGGCGACGATGGCGCAGGGGTTTGTCGGGTGAAGGGGCGGGCGCTGATCCCTGTCCTGCTCCTCTGCGCGCCACTGGCTCAAGCGATGCCCGAAGCGATGGCCGCACCTGTGCAGACGGCAGAGGCCCCCGCGCCCGTCCTCGTTGGCGGCTGGCATCCGGCAGACCCGGACGCGGCGACCAAGGCCGCCCGCTTTGCGCTCCCCCATCTGAAGGAAAAGCGCCCGCGCCTGCGCCGCATCCTCTCTGCCGAGCAACAGATTGTGGCCGGGCTCAATCTCCGCCTCACGCTGCTGCTCCGCAACGGCCACCGCTGGCGCGTCACGGTGTGGCGGAAGCTGGATGGGGGGATGGTGGTGACGGAGGCTGTAAGGGTGGGGTGAGGGGGGGTGATATCGCCCGCAGTGCACTGGCTCACGTTGGACTAGGTGAGGCACGATTTGTTTTTTTGCCCTGCTGAGCGGTTTTGCACAGGCCGGCGACAACAAAATCAAACATCTCTTGACACAACTGTTCCCTTTGTGTTCCATTTGGCCATGTCTGAAGCGATTCTTCCTCTCAAAATCCACCCTGTTTCCGCCCGGGCCCTAGATTACTTTGACTCCCTCTTTCCTGAAGAGAGTGAGCAAACTCCTGAAATGAATGGACATAGTGCGTCTAAGCTTTGCGCCGAAGAGCGTATGGGTTTTCTTGACCAAATTCGTTCCTTTTCGGAATTCGGGACAAAGACTATTGAGTTTGAGGAAGGCGGAATTACCTACTTCGTCAATGAATTTTGGACTGCGGGTCAAAGGCAGGCACATTCTATTCACGAAGTAAGTTACCGGGCTTGTTTTAAGCCTCAGCTTCCCGAGTTTTTCATTTCTAGGCTGACAAACGTTGGCGATGGGGTGCACGATCCCTTTATGGGACGCGGAACTACTCCTGTTCAGGCTGCGTTGATGGGTCGTAGGCCGTT
>JBBATT010000010.1:15063-18552 GCA_040398605.1 Chakrabartia sp. | reverse complement strand
CAAGCTTCGCGCCAAGGGCACGCCCGTTTTCCTCTACTTCACCGCCGACTGGTGCCTGACCTGCAAGGTCAATGAGAAGGCCGCCATCGAACGCGAAGAGGTAAGCCGCGCCTTCGACAAGGCCGGTGTCGTCGTCATGGTTGGCGACTGGACCAATGCCGACCCCACCATCAGCCGCTTCCTTGAAGCGCGCGGACGGTCGGGTGTGCCTCTTTACCTATTCTACCCAAAAGGGTCGGCAGAACCGACGGAGCTGCCGCAAGTGTTGACGCCTGCCACGCTGACGGCGCTGGTGCGTTAGGCGAGATCCGCCCGCACAAAGTCGGCGCAGCGCTCGCCAATCATCACGGACGGTGCATTGGTGTTGCCGGAGACAAGACGCGGCATCACGGACGCATCGGCAATGTAGAGCCCTTCCACCCCGCGCACCCGCAGGCACGGATCACACACAGCGTCTGCATCAGACCCCATGCGGGCCGTGCCAACCGGATGATAGACGGTGTCAGACCGGTTGCGGATCATCTGATCGAGCGCCGCATCATCCTGAAGCGGGGTCGCATGCCGGTCCTGCCCGCCATGCTTAGCAAGCGACGGCGCACCATTGATCCGGTGCACCATTTTGACACCGGCGCGCAGCACCTCAAGGTCACGGTCATCATCGAGGAAGTTCGGGTCAATCAAAGGGGCGGCCATCGGGTCGGCACTGGCGAGGCGGACAGTGCCCCGACTTTCGGGCCGCAACACGCAGACATGGACCGAATAGCCAACGCCGCTCACCGATTCCCGGCCATGATCTTCGAGCATGGCAGGCACAAAGTGGAACTGGACATCGGGCACCGCAACATCGGGCCGCGTCTTCGCAAAGCCACCGGCTTCAGCATAAGGCGTGGTCAGCGTGCCGGTGCGCTTGGACCGCCACTGGAATACCGATTTGAGGAAACGGATAGAGGCCGAAAGCGTCGTGCCGTTGAACACATCGCCCCCTGTCTGGAAGCTGGCGACATAGTCGATATGGTCCTGCAGGTCTGATCCGACAGCAGGCCGGTCGACAATGACGTCGATGCCATGCGCCTTCAAATGATCTGCGGGACCAATGCCGGAGAGCATCAGAATCTGCGGCGTGCCAAAGGCGCCGCCGGACAGGATGACAGCACGGCGCGCGCGGATGGTGCGGGTCGACCGCCCCTGCCGGATGCGGACGCCGACCGCCCGGCCATTTTCGATCAAAATCTTTTCGACATGCGCGCCGGTTTCAACGTGCAAACGCCCGGCCGCCTTTTGCGGCAACACATAGGCCCGCGCTGCCGTCCAGCGCTCTCCGGCCCGCTGCGTGACCTGATAGAGCCCCATGCCTTCCAGCTGCTTGCCGTTGAAATCGGGATTGCGCGGCATTTGCAGTTCAGCCGCTGCCTCAACAAAATCAACGCTGCCAGCATTGGGCCAAAGCTGATCACTGACGCTCAACGGCCCGTCGGCGCCGTGAAGCTCATCAGCGCCGCGCACATTGCCTTCGGCACGACGGAAATAAGGGAGCACATCTTTATAGCCCCAGCCTGTCGCGCCCAGCGCATTCCAATTGTCATAGTCCCAAGGCGAACCCCGCAGATAGAGCATCGCATTGACCGCAGACGATCCGCCCAGCCCTTTGCCGCGCGGCTGATATCCTGTGCGGCCATTAAGGCCCTTTTGCGCGACCGTATCAAACCGCCAATTGGAATTTTTCGGCAGGAACGGCAACATGCCCGGCGCAATGATGCGCCAGCTGTTATTCGCACTGCCTGCTTCAATGACGCAGACGCTAAATTTGCCGTCTTCGCTCAGCCGGCCTGCGGCTGCGCTGCCACCGGATCCGCCGCCAATGACGACGATGTCGAAGTCTTCCATGCCTGTTCTTCCTGCCATCTCTCTCTTATCGTATCGCTTGTTTCGCGGCTGCCGTCATGCGTCCAGCCGGGCTGGCGCCAGATATAGCCTAGCTTATGCCGCCAGGGCGCTGACCACACATCTTGGGCAATGCCGACCCATTCATGAAACACTGACCAAAGCAGATTGAACGTGCCGAGCTGCTTCACAATGCCGTAACGGATCGGCTCGTCATAGACTTCCTGCGTGAACGTGCCGAACATCCGGTCCCAGATGATGAACACGCCCGCATAGTTGCGGTCCAAATAGCGCGGGTTGGTCGCGTGGTGGACGCGGTGGTGGCGCGGTGTGTTCATCACCGCCTCAAACCAACGCGGGAAGCGGTCAATCGCGTCGGTATGAATCCAGAATTGGTAGATGAGGTTCACAGCGCCGATAAAGGCCACCATCGCCGGATGAAAGCCAAGGAACATCAAGGGCACCCGGAAGATGAAGCTGATCGCGAAAAAGCCTGTCCATGTCTGCCGCAGCGCGGTCGACAAGTTATAGTGCTGGCTGGAATGGTGGTTCACATGGCTCGCCCAGAACCAGCGGACGCGGTGGGCAGAGCGGTGGAAGGCATAATAAGCCAGATCATCGATGAAAAAGCAGATGATCCATGCCCACCATGTGAAGGGAATGGTCATCAGCCGGAAGTCATAGGCCCAGAGTGAAACGGCGATCACACCGCTTGCGACAAACAAGCCGGCGACCGTGCTGCCCATCCCAAAGGCAAGTGAGGTCAGGGTGTCTTTCGGTTCATATTTTTCCGGCGCACGGCGCTTCGCCCAGATCATTTCGATGATGATCAACAGGATGAACCCCGGCACAGCATAGTCGATAGGGTTGGGAAGATCGGGTATCGTCATGCGGGAACGTGCCTTAGCCCTGCGGCCCAATATTGGGCGGCGTCACCCAGGTTGAGAGTGATCGACCCAAAGGTCTTTTCACCTGTGCCGATGGTGAGAAAATTCTGATCAAGCCGCGCTTCCAGCCGCCGGTCCAGCAGGCGGCCGACAAAGGCGGCGCCGTGGCGGCGCAGCAGCATCTGGCGGCCTTGCGCATCTTTCAAGAGCGCGCCCATCCCGGCGCGGTCGATGACGATGTCCGTCGCGACAAAGCCAAACACCGCCTCTTGGGCAAGCGCGCGGGCATGATCTTCATCACGGATACGCAGATCACCGCCCAGGTTCAATAATTTGGCAAACCAAGCGAGCGCCAAGATCGACAGGAGCGACACCCCAAGCTTGGCGATCACTGCGATCATCAGGCCTGTGCCTTCAGCATGTCCATCAGCGGTCGTACGGGGCCTACATCATAGCCCGCTTTGGCCGCCATGTTGGTGAGCGAATCCGGATCGCCACCCTGTGCGCTTTCGGCCAATGCCCAAAGCAGGGTCGAACGCGTGCCCGACCGGCAATAGGCCAGAACCTTGCCCTCCGCCCCTTGCAAGGCCGCAACCATCGCCTCGACCTGCGGCTGGCTAAAGCCCGAATGAGTGATCGGAATGGCGACATATTTAAGGCCCGCAGCCTGCGCCGCTGCTTCAATATCCGCGCCCGGAACCTGATCTTCCGATTCGCCTTC
>JBBATT010000010.1:0-15053 GCA_040398605.1 Chakrabartia sp. | reverse complement strand
GTCTGGTCGGCGGATTCATCTTCCGGGCGGTTGTTGATGATGAGCGTCACGCCCAGCGCCTTGGCTTCCGCTACGGCATCCAGACCGATTTGCGGGGAGACCATCAGGTCATTCGTCACGGATCGAAACATGTCTGCGGTCCTCCTAAAAGCCCTTTAGAACAGCCAGAAACGCATCGCCATAGGCTTCAAGCTTACGGTCCCCCACGCCTGTCACCAACGCCATATCGCGCAGGCTCTTGGGGCGGATCTGGGCCATCTCACGCAGCGTTGCGTCATGGAAGATGACATAAGGCGGCACGCCGGCTTCGGCCGCAAGATCCCGCCTGCACGCCCGCAATGCATCGAAGATCGGATCGCCGACCGGATTGGCGCTGTTTTCCCCACGGCGGCGGCGTTCGCGTTTGGGCGGAATGACAATCGATACATGGCCCTCGCCCTTCAAAATCGCGCGCGCCTCCGGCCCGAGCATCAGCCCGCCATGGTCGGTCGTGCGCAACGCATCGCGCAGGGTGAGCGACCGGGCGACCGGCTTGAGCATTGGGGCTTCATCCGCCGTCACAATGCCAAAGACCGACAGCCGGTCATGCTGCTGCTTGATGACGCGCTCATCGCTTTTGCCGGTCAGGACATTTTCGATGTGACCCAGCCCATAGCTTTGGCCCGTGCGATAGACAGCAGACAGCAGCTTGCGCGCTACCTCTGTCGCATCGACCGCGGCAGGTGGGCTTTGGCAATTGTCGCAGTTTCCGCAGGTCTCGCTCGGTGTTTCCCCGAAATGCCGGAGCAAGACCGCCCGCCTGCACCCCCCAGTTTCGACAAGCGCGCCGAGCGAGGAGAGACGCGCCCGTTCCCCCGCCATACGGCTCGGTTCGACTTCAGATAGCCATTGGCGCGCGCGGGCAAAGTCTTCCGCACCCCAGAACATTTGGGCGAGCGCCGGGTCCCCATCGCGGCCCGCGCGACCGGTTTCCTGATAATAAGCCTCAATCGATTTGGGCAGGCCCGCATGAATGACAAAGCGCACATCAGGCTTATCGATGCCCATCCCGAAAGCGATGGTCGCAACCATCACCATGTCTTCCGACGCCACAAAGTCCGCCTGATTGCGCTTGCGCACATCGGCATCCAGCCCGGCATGATAGGCGCGCACCGGACGGCCAGATTTGGCGAGCGACGCCGCCAGCTTCTCGGTTGCATCGCGGGATCGGGCATAGACGATACCTGCCCCCGGCGTCGACGCCACAAACTCCGCAATCTGGCGCGGACCATTGTCGCGCGGCGAGATGGCGTAGCGGATATTGGGCCGGTCAAAGCCCGACACGATCATCCCGCCAACAGATATGCCCAGCTGCGAGAGGATATCCCCACGCGTATGGGCGTCCGCCGTTGCCGTCAGCGCCAGACGCGGCACATCCGGAAATTCATCCATCAACGGCGCCAGAAGACGGTAATCGGGGCGGAAATCATGCCCCCATTCCGACACGCAATGCGCCTCATCAATGGCAAAGAGTGTGATCTTCCCCTGGCGCAGCAGATTGCGGAACTCGCCCGATGACGCGCGTTCGGGCGCCACATAGAGCAGATCAAGCCCACCGGCGCGGAACCGGTCCATGGTCGCAGCCCTGTCATCATCGGCGGACGTCAACGTCGCTGCCCGGATGCCAACCGCATCTGCCGCACGGACCTGATCATGCATCAGCGCGATCAGCGGGGAGATGACGACGCAAGTCCCGTCCATCGCCACGGAAGGAAGTTGGTAGCAGAGCGACTTGCCCGCACCTGTCGGCATAACGGCGAGCGTACGCTCGCCCGCCATGACGCGGTCAATCACCTGCGCCTGCACCCCGCGAAAGGCGGAGAAACCGAAGGTCGCATGAAGCTGATCAAGGAGGGCTGACACGCTTGCGGCTTTGGCGGGCGCGGAGCGGGAAGTCGAGCAATCCCGACAAGGATCGGGCGGCACCGGTGGAAAACGCTATTCCGCCGCCACTGCGCTTTCTTCATCATCCTCAGCCTGCTGGCGTGCCCACATTTCAGCGTAGAGGCCATTTTGCTTGAGTAGGTCCGCATGGGTGCCGCGTTCGGCCACCTGTCCCGCCTCCAGCACAATAATCTCATCCGCATCGACAATGGTCGACAGCCGGTGTGCAATGACGACGGTAGTGCGCTTTTCAGACACGCGCGCCAGCGTGGCCTGAATCTCAGACTCGGTCCGGCTGTCGAGCGCACTGGTCGCTTCATCGAGGATCAGGAGCGGCGGGTCTTTCAGGAGCGTGCGGGCGATGGCGACGCGCTGCTTTTCCCCGCCGGAGAGCTTCAAGCCGCGTTCGCCCACCGGGGTTTCATATTGCTGGGGTTGGGCCGCGATAAAGTTATGAATCTGCGCGCCACGGGCGGCTGCCTCAATCTCGTCCTGCGAGGCCCCTTCGCGGCCATAGCCGACATTATAGCCTATGGTGTCGTTGAACAGAACGGTATCCTGCGGCACGATGCCAATGGCGGCGCGCAAGGAAGATTGCGTCACGTCGCGCAGATCCTGCCCATCAATTGTGATGCGACCCTCCGTCACGTCATAAAAGCGGTAGATGAGCCGCGCGAGCGTGGATTTGCCGGCACCCGACGGCCCAACCACCGCCATGGAGCGCCCGGCAGGGACGGCAAAGCTGACGCCCTTTAGGATCGGGCGGTCCGCCTCATAGGCAAAGCTGACACCCTCAAAGGCAAGCGCGCCACCCGAGATGACGATCGGCTTGGCATCAGGCCGGTCGCGCACTTCGGCTTCAGTGTCGATCAGGTCAAACATCGCCGCCATATCGGTCAGCCCCTGCCGCACGGTGCGATAGACCATGCCGAGCAGATCGAGCGGCCGGAAAAGCTGGGCCAAAAGCGTATTGACGAGGACGACATCGCCTGAGGTGAATTCGCCTTTGGACCAGCCCCACACGGTATAGCCCATGGCGCCTGCCATCATGAGGTTGGTGACAAAGGATTGCCCAACGTTGAGCCAGGCGAGCGAGTTTTCCGATTTGACCGCCGCATCGGCATAGCGCCGCGCGACGCGCGCGTAGATTTCAGTCTCGCGCTTTTCGGCGTTGAAGTATTTGACCGTCTCATAGTTGAGCAAACTGTCCACCGACCGCGCAACGGTGGCGGTATCCAGCTCATTCATTTCGACACGCAGCGCATTGCGCCAGTCGGTCACGCGCTGGGTGAAGAGGATGTAGGTGACGACCATGACGGCTGTCGCGATCACAAGCCCCATTGAGAATTTGGTGCCAAAAATGATCATGACCGCCGCCAGTTCAATCACCGTCGGCGCGATGTTGAAGAGGAGGAAATAGAGCATCACATCGATGCTCTTGGTCCCCCGCTCAATCACCTTGGTGACAGCCCCGGTGCGGCGCGACAGATGGAAGCGCAGGCTCAGTTTGTGCAGATGCGCAAAGACATGTTCGGCAAGCCTGCGCGTCGCATCCTGCCCGACGCGTTCAAACACGACATTGCGCAGGTTATCGAACAACACCCCGGCAAAACGCGCGCCTGCATAAGCCACGACGAGCGCAATCGCGAGCGAGACACCCGCTTCCAGACCCGGCTTCATCCGGTCAATCGCAGCGCCGTAAAGGAAGCCCATGCTGATCTGGATGCCCTTTGACACCAGCACCAGCGTGAGCGCGATGACAATGCGCAGCCGAAGCCCCGGATAATCCTTGGGCCAAAGATAGGGGATGAACCGCCGCATGACGGCGAAATCAAGGCCGGACGTATCGGCAGTTGCAGGGGCTTGGGGTGGCATTGTTAACCCCTAGAACATATCTTGAAGGGAGGGAACGCGCGTTGTCCCTCTGCGGCGTCATTCCGAATGGGATGCGTTTGGGGTGGAGTTACGCGCGCTTTCAGGTCCTCCCTTAACCCGCTCAGGCTGAGCTTGTCGAAGCCTCGTCCCTCTCTTCAAAAAAGTAAGGACAACCCTTCGACAGGCTCAGGGTGAGCGGTGTTTTTATTCACCCCAAAAACGGGGCCGCAATCTCATCCCGCACCCGGGCGATCCGGCCTGAGGCTTTGTCGATCAACGCCCAAGTCGTCTTGGCGCGCACGACAATTTTGCCAGCGGCATCTGCAAATTCAACATTGCGGTCAAAGCGCGCACCTTTGGGCGCGTCGCTGATCCATGTCCGTGCGGTCACCGCCGCACCGGGGCCAACATTGCCGAGATAATCAATCTCGTGGCGGACGACGACCCAGATATAGGCCGCCTTGTCCTCGGCCCGCGCGACCGCATCCCAATGCGCGGTCGCCACATCCTGCAACCACCGCACCCACACCGCATTATTGACATGGCCGAGTTCATCAATGTCGGCGGGGGCTGGGGTAATGGTGAGGGAGAAGTCCTTCACGCCTTACTTCACCATCCCCAACTGCCAGAGGAAGAACGCAAACTCCTCGGCATCTTCGCGCAGGCTTTCAAACCGACCGGACTTACCGCCATGCCCAGCGCCCATATTGGTTTTGAGCAGCAGGACATTCTGGTCGGTCTTAGTCGCGCGCAGCTTGGCGGCCCATTTGGCGGGCTCCCAATAGGTCACGCGCGGATCGTTCAGGCCACCGGTGATGAATAGCGGCGGATAGGCCTGCGCTGTCACATTGTCATAGGGGCTGTAGCTGCGGATCAGCTCAAACGCCGCCTTGTCGGTGATCGGGTTGCCCCATTCCGGCCATTCGCCCGGTGTCAGCGGCAGGGTTTCATCCTGCATGGTGTTGAGGACATCGACAAACGGCACATGTGCCGCAACTGCGCCCCAAAGTTCGGGGTTGGTGTTGACGACAACACCCATCAGCTCGCCACCCGCAGAGCCCCCCGCCGCGACGATGCGGCCCGGCTTGGCAAAGCCCAGATCGATCAGGCCCTTGGCTGAATCCACAAAATCATTAAACGTGTTGGTCCGCTTGGTGAGCTTCCCATCGAGCTGCCACTGCTGGCCCAGATCATCGCCGCCGCGGATGTGCGCGATGGCATAGGCAAAGCCGCGATCGAGCAGCGAGAGCCGCGTTGTCGAGAAGCCCGGCGGGATCGCATAGCCATAAGCGCCATAGGCATAGAGATAGAGCGGACCATTGCCGTCTTTCTTGAAGCCCTTTTTGTAGACGACCGAGACCGGCACTTTCGTCCCGTCCCGCGCCATGATCTCCACGCGTTCGGTAGCGTATTGGCTGGCATCATAGCCGCTCGGGATTTCCTGCACCTTGAGCGTCGTCATCTCGCCTGAGGACACATCATATTCGGTGACGGTATCGGGCGTGACCATCGACTCATAAGAAAGCCGCAGCTTGGCGACCTTATATTCAGGGTTCTCATCAAGGCCCGCCGAATAGCTCGCTTCGGGGAAGGCAATCCGCTTGGGCTTGCCGCCGCGATAGGGGTGGATTTCCACCTGATCGAGGCCATTGTCCCGGCCTTCAACGATGAAGAAGTCGGCAAAGGTGGACACTGCCGTCATGTAGAAATTGGGCGAAGGCGCGATGCGTTCGGTCCATTCGCCGGGCTTAGCGAGCGGCGCTGTCACCAGCCGGAACTGGGTGCTCGTATCGTTGGTGTGGATGAAGAGCGTGCCGTCATGCTCCTCCACATCATATTCCACACCTTTCTTGCGCGCGCGCACAAGGATCGGTTTGGCGAAGGGGTCATTGACCGGGAGCAGGCGGACTTCGCTTGTTTCATTGTCGCCTGTTGCAACCACAATCCACTTGCGGCTGTGCGTCATGCCAACGCCGGTCTGGAAGCCCTGATCAGGCTCCGAGTAAATCACCTTATCCTCAGCGACGGGCGTGCCGAGCGTGTGGATGAGGATCTTTTCAACGCGCCAATTGTCGTTGACGAGACCGTAGAGCAGATGTTTTCCGTCCGCTGAAAACACGAAGTCGCCTAGCGTGCCGGGGATTTCATCGGCCAGATGCTCGCCTGTCACCAGATCCTGAAAGCGGATGGTGTAGCGTTCCGACCCGTTGGTATCCGTCGCAAAGGCCATCATCCGATCATCGTCGGAAATGGTGATGCCGGACAGACGGAAATACTCTTTGCCCTCAGCGAGCTTCGCCTCATCAAGCAGGATCGCCTCCGCGCCGCCCTTCACGGCGTTTCGCATCCACTGCTTATACTGGGCGCCGGGTTCAAAGCGGCGCCAGTAGAGGTAGTCGCCATCTTTCTGCGGAACCGAGCTGTCGTCTTCCTTCAGGCGCCCCTTCATTTCCTGAAAGATGGTTTCGACAAGCGGCGCCAACGGCTTCATCTGCGCTTCGAAATAGGCGTTTTCAGCCTTCAGATAGTCAAGCACCTCGACATCATCGACCTTGGGATAGCCCTCATCCTTCAACCATGAATAGGGATCGTCGATCTTATAACCATGCCGTTCATAGCTGTGCGGCTTTTGGGCGGCGACGGGGGGCTTTGCAGGGTCTGTCATGGAAACTTTCTGAGCGGAGGCGGTCTTTGGCGGGACGGATTTGGGCGGGGCAGAGAGTGCTGCCTGTCCGCACAGCAAAGCGGCGAGGGCCGCAATCATGGGGCGTTTTGTCATGCGGGGACAATGGCACATGCGTGCGCCCTGCCAAGGGGGAAAATGCAGCCGGTCTAGCGCGCGGTCTTTGCGGCCCGCGCCTCGGCAATGGCGGCCTTCAAGGCTTCATAGCCAACCGCCCCCACCAGCACCTTATTGCCCACCACCCAAGCAGGCGTGCCGGACAGGTCAAGATCGCGTTGCAGCTGGAGGTTTTTGGTGAGTTCTTGGTCGACTGCCGGATTGGTGATGGCCGCCTTATCAATGGCGAGGCTGTTGCGCACAGCCGTCAGCACATCAGGTGTCGGGCGGCCCTTTGTGTATAGTGGCTTGTGCATCGCGGTGAACTTGCCCGCCATGGCGGCTGCAACACTCAGGCGCGCCGCCTCCACACTGTCTTGCCCCAGCACAGGCATGTCGCGGTAGACGACTTTGAGCTTCTTATCCTCAGCCAGAAGCCTGTCGATATCGGCAATTGAGGCGCGGCAATAGCCACAGGCATAGTCGTAAAATTCGACGAGCGTGACGTCCGCATCGGGCGCGCCTTCCCATGCATCGCCGACCGGTGTTTCGATCAGCTTGCGGTTGGTCTCAACCACTTTGCCGAGTTCCTGCGCGCGCAGATTTTCCATCGCCTGCGGCAGAATTTCCGGGTGGGTGAGAATATATTCGCGCACGATCTTTTCAATCGCGGCGCGGTCCGTCGTGTTCACGGGCGCAGCCTCTGGCGCCGCCGACGCCATATAGAGCGCAGCTCCGCCTGCCCCAATCAGCCCTGCCAATACCGGCACTACCATCGCCTTAAGTCCCCCGTTCATCGCCGCCTGCGTTTGTTGTTTTCCATGTCAGCCCGCGACGTCATTGCAATATCCTGCGCGCGAATCCAGTCTGGAGATCCCTTGGCAATCCCGCCCATCGCGGCTTCGGCGCTGAGCAGGGCAAGATTGGACCGGCCTTGTAGGCTATAGCGTTCTGCCGTTGCCAATTGAGCGCGCGGCAAATCCCCGTCGCGTTCATAGACGACGCCCAGCTGGTACCATGCGAACGGATTGTCATTGTCCTTGGACACAGACGATTTCAGCACGCGCGTGGCCTCAGGCAAATTCGCCTTATCTTCGGTCGCAAGGAGGGCGTGGCCAAACAAGGCGGCAATGAGCGGCTGGGATCGGGTGAGGTCGGTCGCTTCGCGCAGCACCGGAAGTGCATCCTGCGGCCGCCCGGATTCGAGCAGGATTTGCCCCTTGAGCTCTAGAAAATAGGGGTCATGTGGCACGGAGCGCAGGAGTGAATCCGCCTCTTCCAGCGCCTTGTCAGGGTAAGCACTACGATGCCAGGCATAAGCGCGCGCATAACGGCCCGGTATGGAGAGGTCGGTCGCGGGATAGGTGATCAGCGTCTGGCGCGGTTCATTCACAAAGCCCGTCAATTTGGCCTTCACGCGCTGGAACCGCGCTTCCAAGGCGGGATCGGACGGCTTGTTCCAAGCAGCGTCCTTTTCCACCACTTCCTGGAGCGCAGAGATACGCTCGCCGGTCAGCGGATGGGTGCGGCCATAGCTGTCTTCCTGCGGGATAGCGTAGCGGAACTCGACATTCTGGAGCGTCTTGAAGAAGCTGATCAGCCCCTTGCCGCTGATGCCCGCTTTGGACAGGTAGCTGGCCGCCGCCGAGTCTGCCGAAGATTCCTGCGTGCGCGTGAAGGCGAGAAACTTGCTCATCGCCGCTTGCTGCCCGGCCGCCATGATGCCGGCGCCCGCTTCGCCTGCGCCCGCCGCAATGGCTGCCGCGCCGAGCAACAGGCTCAACAATGTGATGCCCGTCGCCGCCTTGATGCCTTCGCTGCTGCGGATGATGTGGCCGCCTGCGACATGGCCGATTTCGTGCGCGATGACGCCTTGGACTTCATTCACATTCTTGGCCGCTGTGATCAGCCCTGAATGGATGTAGACGATCTGCCCGCCCGCCACGAACGCGTTGATCTCCTTGTCCTGCAAGAGGACGATCTGAACGTTCTTGGGCTGAAGACCAGCGGCAAGAATGATGCCGGAAGACATTTCCGCAAACAGCGCTTCGGTTTCGGCATCGCGCAGCATCGACTGGGCCATTGCCGGCTGAACCGACAAGGTCACTGCCAAAAGTAGGGCTAAAAAGCGACCAAAAAGGGATCGACCAAGGAAGGAGGGGAATCGCATAATCCTGCTTCTCCCCTCCCCTTGCTGAATGCGGGCTGAAAGCCCGAAGATCAGACGGCGTCGCCGAAGGTGCGCTGCCACCAGCCGCGGCGCGGCGAACCAGTCGAGCCTTCACCCTCAGATGCCGAGGCATCGTCAGATGCAGGGGCCTCTGCCACAGCTTCTGCCGCCGCTTCTGCGTCCACCTTCTTCTTGCGGGTCCGCTTCGGCTTTTCAGCCACAGCTTCTTCCACCACGGGTGGAGCCGCAGGTTCAGGGGCCGGTGCCGCTTCGACCGCAGCCTCTGCTACATCGGCGTCGACCTTCTTCTTGCGGGTCCGCTTCGGCTTTTCGGCCACAGCTTCTTCCGCAACAACGTCCACGGGAGCCTCGGCCACCGGTGCTTCGACCACCTCAGCGACGTCAGCAGCCTTGGCGCGGCTGGTCCGGCGACGTGGCTTTTTCGGGGCCTCATCTTCGGTAGCAGCTTCCACTGGTTCTGCGGTCGCTTCGGCAGCGTCATGGCCGGCGTCTACAGCATCTTCCTGCGAGTCTTCGCTGCCAGCTGCACCTTCTTCAGGCCGACGGCGACCACCGCGACGCCCGCGACGACGACGGCGACGGGCGCCATCCTTGTCTTCACGCGGCTCAGCGGCGTTGGCGGGCGCGTCTTCGCCCGGTTCGTCATCGCCAGAAGCTTCGGCATCAGCTTCACCGTCTGCGGACGGTTCACCACGCTCAGCCTCGTCACGACGGCCACCACAGCGACCCCGACGACGACGGCTGCGACCACGACGACGCGCATCGCCATCGCCACGTTCTTCACGGTCCTCACGCTCTTCGCGGGCTTCCGCCTCTTCGCCGTCTTCTTCTTCGTCGTCAAAATCCTCGACGTCCAAATCGGGCTCATCATCGATGATCGGCGCATAGGTCGGGCGGAATGCGGGCGGCGGGCCACCGGCTTCCACTGTCATCCGGGCGCCTTCCAGCTGACCATCGGACTGGACTTCGATCAAGACGCCATAGCGCTCTTCGATTTCACCCAGTTCATGCCGCTTGCGGTTGAGGACATAGAAAGCGGCTTCCTGGCTGGCGCGCAGCGTGAGCTGGCTGCCACGGCCACGGGCCGCTTCTTCTTCCAACATGCGCAGCGCAGACAGACCTGCCGAAGACGCCGTCCGGACAAGGCCCGTGCCTTCGCAATGCGGACATTCACGCGTGGAGGCTTCCAGCACGCCGGTGCGCAGGCGCTGGCGGCTCATTTCGAGCAAGCCGAACTGGCTGATCCGACCGACCTGAATGCGGGCGCGATCATTGGCGAGGGCTGCCTTCATCGCCTTTTCAACCTTACGGACGTTGGAGTTGGACTCCATGTCGATAAAGTCGATGACAACAAGCCCGGCCATGTCGCGCAGACGCAACTGACGAGCAATTTCCTGCGCCGCTTCTAGGTTGGTCGCAACGGCGGTCTGTTCAATGCCATGTTCGCGCGTCGAACGGCCCGAGTTGATGTCGATCGACACCAGAGCTTCGGTTGGGTTGATGACCAGATAGCCGCCTGACTTCAGCTGGACGACGGGATGGTACATCGCCTCAAGCTGGTCTTCCGCGCCATATCGCTGATAGAGCGGGACGGCGTCGGCATAGGCCTTCACCTTCTTCACATGGCTCGGCATCAGCAGCTTCATGAAGTCGCGCGCCTGCTTATAGCCGCGTTCGCCTTCCACGATCACCTCATCGATGTCGCGGTTGTAGATGTCGCGGATGGCGCGTTTGATGAGGTCGCTGTCCTCATTGACGAGGGCTGGCGCCTGGCTCTTCAGCGTGGTTTCCCGAATGTCATCCCACAGTCGGGCGAGATAATCAAAGTCACGCTTGATTTCGGTTTTGGTGCGCTGAAGCCCCGCTGTCCGCACGATGCAACCCATCGAGGCCGGCAAGGCGAGTTCGGCCATAATGGTCTTCAGGCGCTTACGGTCCGCTGTGTTTGAAATCTTCCGGCTGATGCCGCCACCATGGGTGGTGTTGGGCATAAGCACGCAATAGCGGCCTGCGAGCGACAGATAGGTCGTGAGAGCGGCACCCTTATTGCCGCGCTCTTCCTTGACGACCTGCACGAGCAGAACCTGACGCCTGTGAATGACGTCTTGAATCTTATAGCGGC
This sequence comes from Chakrabartia sp., assembly GCA_040398605.1. Lineage (GTDB taxonomy): Bacteria > Pseudomonadota > Alphaproteobacteria > Sphingomonadales > Sphingomonadaceae > Aquisediminimonas. Next base: position 4,163 of record JBBATT010000010.1, on the reverse strand, counting down.
GGCGCAGCGCCATGCGGCGGCGGCGCAAATCTTCGGCGGCATGGTCATCATGGCCATTGCCCCCGGCGGATTCCGGTGCGGGCGCATCGCCCTCGCCATCATCTTCCAGATCAGAATCGGGACGGTCATGGTCCTGCCCGTCATCATCATGATGGTCATCGATGATATCGTCATCGCCTTCGGCTGCACGCAGCGCCGCTTCTTCAGCGGCATGCTCCGCCTCTTCACGGAGCAGCGCTTCGCGATCTTCCTTCGGGATCTGGTAATAATCGGGGTGGATTTCCGAAAAGGCGAGGAAACCGTGACGGTTCCCGCCGTAGTCGACAAACGCCGCCTGAAGTGACGGCTCCACACGGGTTACTTTTGCGAGGTAGATATTTCCTTTGAGCTGGCGACGTTCCGCCGATTCAAAATCAAATTCCTCAATCTTGTTTCCCTTGACCACCGCAACCCGGGTTTCCTCCGGGTGGCGGGCGTCGATCAACATCCGCATTGTCATTATCGTATCTCCGTGCGCGACCTGAGCGGCCCCAAAGGGCAGCTGGCGCGACAAAATTCCGGCGGAGCAAACGCTCCAAGCCGTATGGTTCTGGTGTAAGTGCCTCTGCCGCAGATGCAGGACCGGCAGTCATCGCCGAATCAAAGGCTCCTGTCCGCGCGTCGCCGAGAAGGGCGGAAGGGCGCGAAACGGGAGAAACATGCATCATGCAACGTCAACCTGGAACGACCGGATCCCCAACAAGGGCCGGCCTGTGAATGCCGAAAAGAGTCTCGGCGACCTGTTGCTGCTAGCACTGCATTGCCAAAGCGGCAACATCTTTGCTTGGCGCGCCACCCGCCTCTGGACGCTGCGTGGTTAACATATTGTTAAAGAACGGTGATACCATCTGGGAGGACCCGATCCGCGCGCTGAGAGCCATCAGGGCTGGACCAGAAGACGGATTTCGGGGCATGAGGGGCCATGGCGCCGGTTTTCCTTGCCCTTGCAGCACTGGGTTCAGCAGCGGGCACCCCTTATCCAGCCAATCGGCTGGCCGCGGCGGACCCGGCCTTTGAGCGCGTTGCCGAACTCCGCGACCGGCCAATGGCAGCACAGGCCAAGCCACAGCGCAGCCGGTATAGCGTCACCATTCCGCTTGATCCCGTTGTCCGCGGCACGCCGCAGCCGCGCATCTTGGGGCCAAAGGGCCGCCCGCTTGTCGTGATTGATGCCGGACATGGCGGCCATGATCCCGGCACCATTTCCCCTCATGGCGGCACCAAGGAGAAGAATGTCGTCCTGTCGGTCGCCAAGCGCATCCGGGATGAGTTGCTCGCCTCGGGTCGGGTGCGGGTTGCTCTAACGCGCGAGGATGACACCTTTCTTGTGCTGAGAGAGAGAACCGCCATTGCCCGCAATCTGGGCGCTAAGCTGTTCATTTCCGTCCACGCGGATTCCGCGGGTGAACAGGCCACGGGCTCGACAATTTACACGCTGTCCGAAGTGGCCTCTGACCGGGAGGCGCATGCGCTGGCACAGCGCGAAAACCGGGCGGACATCTTAAACGGCGTCAACCTGTCGGGGGAAAGCAATGACGTGACCTCGATTCTGGTCGATCTGGCCCAACGCGAAACGATGGCGGCGTCACTGGAGTTTGCAAAGCTGGTGCGCCGGGAAAGCGCGCCCCTTGTCCCGTTCCGGTCAGGCGGGCTGCGCATGGCCGGGCTCGCCGTCCTGAAGGCGCCCGACATGCCTGCCATCCTGCTGGAACTCGGCTATCTTTCGAATCGGGAGGATGCCGCCCGCATCCGTTCTGTCGAAGGACAGCAGAACATTGCCATAGGGCTGCGCCGTGCGGTTGAAATCCACTTTGCCAAGCAAATGGCCACACGGTGAGGCGCTGCATGGAAAAGCGGTTTCCTGCCCCCCGGTTTCAGGCTAGATGCGCCCGCCATGGCCGATGAACTGCCCGCCGAACAACCCCGCCTGACGTTGCGCCTGCGGCGCGACGCAAGTGGTGCGCTTGCCTGGTTCCGGACGAACTATGCCCAGCCCCGCTTCCGTCTGGCAGTGCGCATTTTGGCGGGCCTGCTCGTCCTTTTTGGTTTGTTCTGGCTGATATTCGCGCGCAACCTGCCCTCTGCGGAAAAGTTGCTGACGTATCAGCCGCCGCTGCCGACTTATGTGCGCAGCATCGATGGCGAGCCCGTCCACAGCTATGCCCGTGAACGGCGCGTTGAGCTGCGATATGATGAATATCCGCCGCTTTTGGTCCGCGCTTTTCTGGCCGCGGAAGACAAAACCTTTTTCGAACATGGCGGGATCGACATTCCCGGGCTGGCCGGCGCCATCTTCGATTATGTGAGCAAGATCGGCTCTGGCGAGCGTGCGCGCGGCGGCTCCACCATTACACAGCAGGTCGCCAAGAACCTTTTGCTGGGCAATGAATATTCGGTCACCCGCAAGGTCAAGGAAGCGATCCTCGCCCGGCGGATCGAAGCGGTGCTGACCAAGCAACAGATCCTTGAGCTGTACCTCAACCAAATCCCGCTCGGCCGAAACAGCTTTGGCGTTCAGGCGGCATCACGCGCCTATTTCAACAAAGACGTCAGCGACCTTTCGCTCAACGAAATGGCGTTCTTGGCCATATTGCCCAAGGCGCCGGAAACCTATGGCCGCGCCAAGAACGAAGCCAAAGCGCTGGAGCGGCGCGACTATGTCCTGCGCGAGATGCTGGACAATGAGTATATCGATCAGGCCCAATATCAGACAGCCCGTGCAGCGCCGCTGGGCCTGCTGCCGCGCGGCGCGACCGCCAACACGCTAAACCTAGGCGGCTATTTTCTGGAAGAAGTCCGTCGGGAGCTGATCGGCCAATTTGGCGAGACGTCCAAGGCCGGGCCCTATTCGGTCTATGATGGCGGCCTGTGGGTGCGCACGTCGCTCAACCCCGATTATCAGCGTTACGCCGAACAGGCCCTGCGCGATGGTCTTGTCCGCTATGACAGCGGTAAGGGATGGAGCGGGCCGATTGCCTCGATTGACCCCAGCCCCGGTTGGGTGGGTCGCTTGTCTGCGCAAAATCTCGGCGCAGGCTATCCAGAATGGCGCATTGCCGTCGTGCTCGGCAAGGCAGGCGCGGCCGCGCAGATCGGCTTTGCCGACGGAAAGACCGGCGTGTTGCCAGCATCCGGGGCCATGGCGCCCAAGCGCGGGACGGCCTCCGCAGCCTTCAACGTTATGAAGCCCGGAGACATCATCGCGGTCAAGCAAGAGGGCAACGCCTATGTCTTGCGCAACATCCCCGAAATCTCGGGCGGCATGGTGGTGCAAGACCCGCACACCGGCCGTGTGCTGGCCATGCAGGGCGGCTTTGACGTCCGGCTCGCCTCTTATAACCGCGCGACGCAGGCGCTGCGGCAGCCGGGATCTTCGATTAAGCCGTTCGTTTATGGCGCGGCCCTTGATGGCGGGATGACGCCTGCTGAAATCATCATCGACGGGCCCTTCTGCGTCTATCAATCCGCCAAGCTGGGTCGCAAATGCTTCCGCAACTTCTCAGGCGGTGGCTCCGGCCCGCACACGATGCGCTGGGGCCTTGAACAGTCGCGCAACCTCATGACCGTAAGGGCTGCATCCCAAACCGGCATGGAACGGGTGGTCAAGTTGACCGCTGCTGTCGGCATCAGCGCGCCGGGGCAGGTCTATCCTCCGCTTCTGTCGATTGCGCTGGGGGCCGGGGAAACAACGGTTCTACGCATGGTGAACGCCTATTCCATCCTCGCCTCCAACGGGCGGGAACGGAAACCAACCCTGATCGACTTTGTGCAGGACCGCGACGGCAAGGTGCGTTTCCGCGCGGATAACCGCCGCTGTGAGGGCTGCAATGCGGCGGACTGGGATGGCAAGGCGATGCCGCGTCCACCCGCGCGCACGAAATTGGCGATGGACCCGCTGACGGCCTATCAGGTCGTCCACATGCTTGAAGGTGTCGTCCAGCGCGGCACGGCAGTTGGCTTGCGCGACATGGGACGGCCATTGTTCGGCAAAACCGGCACGACGAGCGGGCCGACCAACGTCTGGTTCGTCGGTGGCTCGGCAGACGTGATCGCAGGCGTTTATATGGGCTTTGACCAGCCCCGGTCGATGGGCGGCTATGCGCAGGGCGGCACACTTGCCGTGC
>JBBATT010000009.1:0-18694 GCA_040398605.1 Chakrabartia sp. | reverse complement strand
TGGACGGTATTGCGGCAGAGCGTGACGTGGCGCTCGTACTCGATCTCTCTCTTACGGAAATCCTCGACCATATCCATGGCGGGTTGGCCGATTCAGGGCCTGACCGGGGTAAGGCGGCGATTGGTCGCGGCATTCCGGTGGTGTTCGCTCCAGGCAATTCGGACTTCATCATTTCCGGCCCGATTGAGGTTGCCGAGGTCCAGTTCCCGGGGAAGAAATATCATATTCACAACCCGGCATTGACGGCTGTCCGAACGGACCTCGAAGATTTGAAGCCTATGGCCGATCATCTTGCGGCGATGTTTGCGGATGCTAAGGGCCCGGTCAGCTTCTTCGTGCCTCTGAAGGGCTTTTCCAACCATGATAGCCCCTTTGGCCACATTCATGATCCCAGCATTCCGGGGCCATTTGCCGATTATGCGCAGTCGGTGATGCCAGCCAACGTCGAATTCCGCACGATTGACGCGCACTTCAATGACGATGCTTTTGCCGATGTCATCATCGCCAAGGCGCGGGAGTTGCTCGCGAAATGACAGCTGAACTGCCGCTTTCCCCTGAAGATGTGAACGAGATCGCGACGATCCTCGAAGGCTCCAGCTATGACCGGCTCGATATCCGGACAAGCCGCTTCCGTTTGCGTGTCGAGCGGTCAGGGGAGGGTTGGTCACAGGAATGGTCGCTCGACGAGGGAGCTGAAGTTGCCGTCGCCGCTGAGGTCCATGTGAGCATTGCGGCTGTCGTGCCCGAGGGACTGGAGGGGGTGGCAGCACCTTTACCGGGTACATTCTATCATGCGCCGCAACCCGGTGCGCTGCCCTTTGTGGAGGTTGGGGATGTCGTTGGCCCAGATAGCGTCATCGGTATCATTGAAACGATGAAGCTCATGAATCCCGTCCATGCAGGGTGCGCGGGCCGTGTTGTCGATGTTTGCGTCGAGAATGCGAAGATGGTCGATAGTGGGGCGATCCTCATGCACATCCAGCCGGCCTGAACATGATCCGCAGACTGTTTATCGCCAATCGCGGAGAGATCGCCTTCCGCGTTATCCGGACCGCGCGTCGGCTCGGCATGACGAGCATTTTGGGCGCGTCTGAAGCTGACCTTTCCAGTTGGCCAGCAAAGGATGCAGATGAGGTGGTGTGCGTGGGGCCAAGCCCGTCCCCGCAATCCTATCTGTCGGTCGACGCGGTCATCGCGGCAGCCAAGGCGGCACGTGCTGATGCCATCCATCCCGGCTATGGATTCCTCTCAGAAAATGCCGCATTTGCGCGGGCCGCCGCCGCTGCGGGCATCATCTTCGTCGGGCCTGAGATTTCCAGCCTTGAAGCGATGGGTGATAAGCTGATGGCCCGCAAGGTGGGGATTGAGGCCGGTCTGCCGGTCGTCCCCGGTGGCGAAGCGGCGGACAAGGCACAGGCTTTGGAACGCGCAACCGCGACCGGCTTTCCCGTTCTATTGAAAGCCGTGTCTGGCGGCGGTGGTAAAGGCATGAAGCGCGTTGATCGCGTGGAAGATCTGGAAGCTTCCATCCATATGGCGATGGCAGAGGCGCAGGCCTCTTTTGGTGATCCGCGCATCTATGTGGAGCGGTTCATCGCCTCTGGACGACATGTTGAGGTTCAGGTTCTGGGGGATGGCGAAACGGCGATCCACCTTGGCACGCGGGACTGTTCAATTCAGCGGCGCTTCCAGAAGCTTGTTGAAGAAGCCCCCGCGCCGCTCATTCCAGCTGATAAGCGCGCGGCGATTGAAACGGCGGCGGTCAATCTCGCGCGCCACCTTAAGTATCGTGGGGCAGGGACCGTCGAGTTTCTCGTCGATGCCGAGACGTTTGATTTCTTCTTCTTGGAAATGAACGCGCGCATTCAGGTCGAACATCCGGTGACCGAGGAAATTACCGGTGTTGATCTTGTGGAGCAACAACTGCTCATTGCCGATGGACAACGGCTCACACTCACGCAGGATATGGTGCAGGCTGATGGGCACGCCATTGAAGTCCGCATCAATGCTGAAAGCTGGGCAGATGATTTCCGCCCGTCGCCGGGAACCGCCGTGCAGGCTGCTTGGCCAACGGGTGCAGGCGTAAGGGTTGATACCCATATGCCGCGCGGTGGCGTGGTCCCGCCATTTTATGACTCGCTGGTGGGCAAGCTCATCGTGCGTGGCGCCACGCGTGATGAAGCCGTGGCACGCCTGACGGCGGCCCTTGATGTGCTGAACATTGAAGGCATTTCAACCACCGCGGATCTCCACCGCGCCATTGTTCGTGATCCTCGCTTTAAGGCGGGCGGCGTCGATACCCGTTTCTTTGAAGGGCTAACCCATGGCTGAAATTTCGCTTGTCGATGTGTCGATGCGCGACGGCAATCAGAGCCTGTGGGGGGCCACTGGGCTCAACACCGCGCAGATGCTTCAGATTGCGGGGCAGACCGACCGTGTGGGTTTCCGTGCCATTGATTTCACGTCGTCGAGCCACATGGCCGTCGCAGTGCGCTATTTCCAGAACAACCCATGGGAACGCATCCGCCGTGTGGCGTCGGCTATGCCGCGCACGCCTTTGCAGTTCATCACAACCGGCCTGCGGTTCATTGCCTGGCAGCAGGCTGACCCGGAGTTTATGCGGCTCGTCTACCGCAGGCTCCAGTTGAACGGCATTCGGCGTTTCGTCATGCTCGATCCGATGCACGATGCGGATGCTGTCATTGAGGCGGCGCGGATTGTGCGCGAAGAGGGTGACGCCGAAATCATGGGCGCGCTCACCTTCACCTTGTCTGAGGTCCACACCGACCAATTCTATGCCGACTTTGCGCGTAAGATTTGTTCCGGCGGCAACATTGACCTCGTCTACATCAAAGACCCCGGCGGGCTGATGTCTCCGGAGCGTGTGCGCACGTTGGCGCCTGCTGTGAAGGCGGCCATTGGCAACCGCCCGCTTGAGATCCATGCCCATTGTACAATTGGCTATGGCCCAGTTTCGAGCCTTGCGGCAGCTGATCTTGGGATCGTCGACGCCGTTCATGTCGGCATCGGACCTTTGGGGGAGGGCAGTTCCCTTCCCGAAGCAGGCCGTATGGTCGCGAACCTTCGCAATGCGGGCCATTCGGTCAATGTGGATCAGGAGGCGCTGTCCAAGGTCTCCGACTATTGGTGGCGGCTGGCGCGGGCGGAGAGTTTGCCTGCCGGAACGCCGCAGCCCTTCGATTCCAGCTTTCTCCGGCATCAGATTGCAGGCGGCGTGATGACGACCACCCGACGCCAGCTTGAAGAGCTCAAAATGGGTGACCGTTTTGATGCCGTGGTCGCGGAGACGGAACGCGTCCGGGCAGAGCTTGGTTATCCCATCATGGTCACGCCGTTCCCGCAAATGGTGATGAGCCAGGCGCTGTTCAACGTCATCGGCGAACGCCGCTATGCGCAGGTGTCTGATCAGGTGTTGCGCTATGTGATGGGCAAATTTGGTCATCCGACCAGCCCAATCAATCCTGCAGTGGAAGCGGCCATCCTCGATCGCCCTCGTGCGCGGGAGATTGAGGTTGAGCCGATGTTCCCTGAATATGCGGACCTTCGTCGCAAGTTCGGGGTGGCCATGCCCGATGAGGAATTTCTGCTGCGTGCGGTGATGCCTGTGGATCAGGTCGACGCAATGCTTTCAGCCGGTCGGTCTCGCGCGACCTATTCCCCGGAAGCCGCGCCGCTGCTTCAATTGCTGCGTCAGCTCGCGGCCAAACCAGCGGCCCGAAATATCGTTTTGGAGCGTCCCGGCCTGCGGATCGCCTTGCATGGAGGCGCACATGTCGTCTGAAATTGAACAGCGGATCAAATCCGCATGTGGCTTCATCTTTGATATGGATGGGACGATTGCGTTGGGGGATGCGGCGTCTGGCGGGCACAAGGCTTTGCCGGGCGCTGTGGAGTTCTTGTCACTCCTTCGCGCGCGTGGCACGCCGTTTCGGGTCTTCACCAACGGCACCGCCAAGCCACCTGCAGACTATGCGGCCAGCCTGCGCAGTGCGGGATTTGATCTGGCTGACAATGAAATGATGACGCCATCTTCGTCGGCGGCCATTTGGTTTGAACGCCAAGGCATCCGTCGCGTTCGTGTGCTCGGTAATGCAGGGGTTGCCGTCCCTTTGATCGAACGTGGAATTGAAGTGCTCGGCGCTTCTGAGGAGGGCGAATGCGACGCCGTATACACCGGCTGGTTCCGGGAATTCACCTTCCCTGATCTCGAAGCGGCCTGCCAATCTGTCTGGGACGGGGCCATGCTGACCACAGCCAGCCACGTGCCCTTCTTTGCCACTGCAAACGGACGCGGCATCGGCGCGAGCTTTGCCATCAACAAGATGATTGCTGCCATGACAGGCAAGCAAGCGAAAGTACTCGGCAAGCCGTCACGCATCGCATTTGACACGGCGGTGGCCGCTATGGACCTTCCCAGAAGCGCCGCGCGCGACATCGTCGTGTTTGGCGATGACCCTGCACTGGAAATGCGCATGGCGCGTGGGGCAGGGGCCGTTGGGGTTGGTCTCACGACAGGCATTATGAAGCGCGAGGCGGTGTCAGGACTGGCGGACAACCAGCAGCCGCACCTCCTCATCGATGATTATGCAGGAATGATGCGTCTGCTCGGGTAATCGCGCCGGAACACCTGCCCGGGACTCTCGGTTTAGAGCCGAGATGCAACCGTTCGGGAGAACCTGTATTCCAATATCCACGATTGAGCTTCGCAACCGCCATGGTGCGCGGGTGCATATCCTTCCGCTTGGAGCCACAATCACCCGGTTGGAAGCGCCGGATCGTCATGGCACATGCGCCGACGTCGTTCTGGGCTTTGACAAGGCTGAGAGCTATCTCGCAAGTCAGGCCTATTTCGGCGCGGTTGTTGGGCGATATGCCAATCGCATTCGGGGTGGACGCTTTCCTCTGGATGGACGCGAGGTGCGCTTGGGTGTCAACGAAGGTGGCAATTGCCTTCACGGTGGGCCAAAAGGCTTCAGCCATCGTGTCTGGTCCATAGATGAGGTTCAGACCGCTTTACCGCACCGGGTGTCTCTCATCCTCGTCAGTGAGGACGGGGATCAAGGGTTTCCGGGTCGACTGGAGGTTCGCGTAACCTATGGTTGGACCGATGATTTCTGTCTCGACATCGCTTATGAAGCGACGACCACAGCGCCGACGCCGCTCAACCTAACGCAGCACAGCTACTTCAACCTGTCTGGTGTGGCGGCGCCTGTGCAGACAATTCTAGGCCATATTCTAACCATTCACGCAGACCAGTATCTGCCAGTCGATGATGAACGCATCCCTCTCGGGTTGCTGCGTCCCGTCAAAGGCGGCCCGTTTGATTTCAACCAGCCAAAAACTGTCGGGCGCGACATTGAGGCATCGGACGCGCAACTAACACTGGCCGGCGGATATGATCATAATTGGGTTTTGGCAGGCGAAGGCTTTCGTCGTGTCGCAGAACTCTCCCACCCAGCGACTGGACGCTGCATGACGATCTTCACGGATCAGCCGGGTCTACAGCTTTATTCCGGCAACCATCTGGGGAATGAAGCCACCGGCAAAGGCGGCGCCCAATATCCGCGTTACAGCGGCATCGCGTTGGAAACCCAACATTGGCCAGACGCCCCAAATCAGCCAAACTTTCCAAGCACCATCCTGCGGCCGGGAGACGTATTTGCCAACCGCACGTGCTACGCTTTTTCCGCGTGATGTTGGGATAGGTTAACGGAAAATGGTGGACGCACTTGGGCTCGAACCAAGGACCCGCTGATTAAGAGTCAGCTGCTCTACCAACTGAGCTATGCGTCCACATCGCCGGGAAATTCAACGGAGTGAACCGTTGGTCTCGCTTGCGAGAGAGGGCCGATAGCAGCGCGATTCCTGCTTTGCAATGCCCATGTCTGAACTTCTTTTTATAGGGCGGTGCGGCGGCGGTTGTGGCGCTCAATGGACATCAGCACGCCCAGACAGAGCATGACGGTCAACATGGCGGTGCCGCCGTGGGAAACCATAGGCAGCGGAATGCCCACAACGGGCGCCATTCCCATGACCATGAGCAGGTTGATCGTCACATAGTAAAAGATGGTCATGGACAGTGCGGCGGCCGTTAGGCGCCCAAAACGTGTGTTGGCGCGGTTAGAGACCTGAAGGCCCCATCGTCCGACAAGGATGAAGGCGAAGATGATGGCAAGGCCGCCGAGCAGGCCCCATTCTTCCGCCATCGTTGCGAAAACAAAGTCTGTGTGGCCTTCGGGCAGATAGTCGAGATGGCTCTGGGTACCATTGAGGAACCCTTTGCCGAAGATGCCGCCTGAGCCGATGGCGATCTTGGATTGAGTGATATGATATCCGGCGCCAAGAGCGTCTTCTTCCGGATTGAGGAAGATGAGAACGCGTTTCTGCTGATAATCATGCAGGAAGCTGAACACGATGGGGAGGGCGGCAGCCCCCAAGACGCCCGCGCCCACGAAGAGCCGCAAAGGAATGCCCGACAGGAACATGACGGTGATGCCACCTGCTGCGATCATTGTAGCTGTTCCTAGATCCGGTTGGACAAGGACGAGGAGGAACGGAAGGCCGAAGAGCAGCGCTGCTGGCCAGATGGCCGTCCAGGTCCGGATTTGCCCTGCCGGCAGCATGGAATAGAAACGGGCTGTGGCAAGGACAATGGCCAGCTTCATCAGCTCGGACGGTTGGAGCCGAATGAAACCGAGATCGAGCCAACGCTGGCTGCCCCCGCTAATGCCACCAATTAATTCGACCGCAACCAGCAAGAACAATATCGCGCAGTAGCCGGGGATGGCCGTGCGCGCGTAAAACTCCTCTGGGATTCGCGACATGATGATGGCCATCACGAGGAAGATGCAGAAACGCGCTGCATGGCTCGCGGCCCATGGGGTGAAGCTGCCACCGGCTGCAGAATAGAGCACCACGGAGCCAAAGCCGCCTATTGCGATGAGGACAAAGAGCAACCGCCAGGGAAGCTGTGCCAGTGGTGCCGGAATAAAGCCGTCCGTCATCGCGGTGTCTCCCCGCCATTTGCAACGGGCGCCAGTGGTTGTGCGACAGGACCACTGGCGGTTTCAGGTTCGGGCGCTCCGGCTGCGTCCCTGTTGACCGGGGTTTCAGAGGTGCGTGCGGCTTCGCTTTCCGTGGTCTTCTTGATTTCGGAATCCTCGACACTGCCTTGAGCAGCTGCCTCGACCGCAGCTTTGGGATCGCTTGCAGCTTTCCAAGCTGCGGCTTTTCTGGCCATGCGCGTGTTTACATCGCCGCCCCAGCCGGCTTCAAGGGCCGTAAGTTCCTCCATCGCCTTGGCTGGATCATAGAGGTAGGTCATCATGCTCTTGGCGACAGGGGCTGCTGCTCTGGCGCCGCCCATACCATGTTCGATGACGACGGCCCCGGCGTAACGCGGTGCCTCCACCGGTGTGAAGAAGACGAACAGTCCGTGATCCTTATACTTCCAAGCACCGGATTGACCCCGCTGAGATCCCTTGATGCCCCGGACCTGTGCCGTACCGGTCTTGCCCGCCATTCGGACACCTTCAAGAGGCAGACGACTGCGTACGGCCGTCCCGGCGCCGTTGACGACAAGGTCCATCCCATCACGAACGACCTGCAGTTGCTCCTGCGTGAAGGGTAGGGGTGTGATCGGCTTTTGCTGCCCTTCAATCAAATAGGGGTCAAGCATCTTGCCGGACGCAACCCGCGCGGCGAAAACGGCGAGTTGGAGCGGGCTGACCTGCACATAGCCTTGGCCGATGGTCGCATTGAGCGTGTCAGATTGCGACCATTCCTGATCGAACTTCTTTCGCTTCCAAGCGCTGTCGGGAACGGTGCCGTAGCGTTGCGATGGCATGGGGAGGTCGTATTCCTTGCCGAGCCCTAGAAGTCTGGCCGCCGCTGCAATCCGATCATAACCAATGCGACGACCCATGGAATAAAAGTAGGTATTGCAACTCTTCATCAGGGCATGACGCATGTTCATCGGGCCGTGATGACCGAGGCACCGGAAGGTGCGCGACCCAAGTTTATACCCGCCGTTGCAATAGACCAATTCTTCGGGATCAACTCCAAACTGGAGGAGGGCAAGGGCAGCTGCCGGCTTTACGGTGGAACCGGGCGGGTAAAGGCCCTGCATCGCCTTATTGAGCATGGGGATGTGATCATCCTCCTGCAGCATCTTCCATTCAGTCCGCCCGATCCCATCGGAAAAGCTATTTGGATCAAAAGAAGGCATGGAACTGAGTGTCAGGATGCCGCCGGTATGGCAATCAATCACGACGGCCGATCCCGATTCAAGGCCGAGCCGACGCCCGGTATAAGCCTGCAATCCTGCGTCGATGGTCAGCTTGACGGTTTTACCCGGCACGTCCGCGCGCGTGGCCAGATCACGCACCAGCTTGCCGCGCGCCGTCACCTCTGTGCGTTTAGCGCCGGGTGCACCGCGTAAGATCTCTTCTTGTGTCTTTTCCAAACCGGCCTTGCCGATCTTAAACCCCGGTGTGATCAACAGAGGGTCCCGGTTGTCTTCATAGTCCTTGGCAGAGGCGGCACCGACATAGCCGATGAGGTGGCCCACACTTGCGCCTTCCGGGTAATGACGCGTGAAGAATTCGCTGGGGGCGACGCCGGGCATTTCAGGCGTCCGCAGGCTCACTGCGGCGAACGTTTCCCAATCGATATTTTCGGCCACCGGAACAGGCTGGAACCCCGCTGCCTTTTTAAGGTCAGCCCGCACGCGCTCCACATCGATGGGTGTCAGTCGCATCACTTGCGCCAGCTCACTCAGGATCGCATCCTTGTCGGCCAGCCGGTCCGGGATAAGGTCTACGCGGAAGGCGGTACGGTTGAGCGCGATCGGGCGGCCATTGCGGTCAACGATCCATCCCCGACGCGGCGGCATGATTTGAAGGTTAACGCGGTTGCTTTCGGCAAGGAGCGAGTATTTCTCATTCTCCGCGACCGCGAGCCACGCCATGCGTCCAGCGAGCAATACGCCAATCCCGACCTGAGTTCCCCCAAGGAAGAAGGCGCGCCTTGAAAATGTAAACTGCTGCTGTGCCTCGGTGACCTGACGCTTGGCCCCGAACAGGAGTTTCAGAGGGTCCATCGAAGCACGTCCAGCCGCGCGCACAGGCGGACCATAAGCGGGAACATCAATACAGATACGACGATCTGCGGCAGGAGGATGACGGCGTTTGTGTCTCCGCCGCTACCATTAGCGATGGCAAGGCCGGACAGCAGGACGACGGCCACCAGCGTTCCGGCAATGGCCCAATCCTGGCGGTAATCGCGCCACATCATCCAGCGATCAAAAATATCGAGCACGAGAAACACCAATGTCCAAAGCAGCATTGCCGAACCGAGCGGCTGCCCGCTGAAGATGTCGTCGAAAAAGCCCAATGGCAAGGCTGCCCAGACCGCCCAAAGATCGCGCACAATCATCCGCCAAGCGAGCAGGATGAGGAGGCCAAAGGGCGGCAAGAGTGGAAGGATTGAAATTTGTGGGAGGAGAACGGTCATCGACCCGAGCATGACGGATAGAGCGGGAACACCAATCAACGCCCAACGGGACGCAACGCGATTGAGGCGGGGCTCATAACCGCGGGCCATCAGTCTACTTTCGCCTCACCGACTTGAGACGGTGCAGGGGGAGGGGGCGCCTGATAAATGGGTTCCACCTCTGCATAATCGAGCCGCGCCGGGTCTGCCATCGGGCGGGCTTTTGTTCCTTCGCGTCCACGGTCGATCGCGCGGGCCACAGCAATGCCTGGCCGGTAAATGCCGCCGGAGCCTGATGTGACGAAGACATCACCTGGTTTGAATTGCACTCCGCTTGTCAACGGGCGCAGGATCAGTCTTCCGTCTCCGCTGCCAATGGCGAGGGCAGGCGCGCCGTCGAGGGTGCGTTTAACAGGGGTCACATTGCCGCCTTCCACAATCAGCAGAACACGGGCACTGACGCGCCCCACACTGACGATACGGCCGACAAGACCGTCAGGCCCCACAACGGGCTGCCCGTTTGCGACGCCTGATGAAGCGCCGGCAGACAAGGTGGCATAACGTCGGCTGCTCACCCCGGTTGAACTGACGAGCGCAGCTCTTGCAATCGGCTGGAACGCATCATTCTTGAGGCCTAGCAATTGCTTTAGCCTTCGGTTTTCTTGGCGCAAGACATCGGCTTCAATGAGCTTGCGTTTCGACGCGGCGAGTTCTTTGGCCATTGCCTTGTTCTTGGACGCTGCATCTAAGTAGGACCCAATCGTCTCACCAACGTCTCCAGTCGCGGCAAGGGCACTCCGCGCGGCGGAAGAAATGGGGGAGGTGATGTCCACCATGATGCTCTGCAGCGCGGAATGACCATTGGGGTCGAACCGCGCCGTTAGCACAAGCAGCAGGGCAAAGGCCGCCCCTGCGACGGCGATCACATAAGAGGCAAAGATGCCATATTGGGCCCGGCGGGAAAATCCGGGGCGCCGGGGAGAGGGCGGCGCCATATCTGGCAGTCCCCGATCAGGCGGTGAGCAAGACGCCGCGGAAGGCGGGGTCTTCAAGCGCACGACCCGTGCCAAGCGCAACGCAGGTCAACGGATCTTCCGCCACGGTCACCGGAAGGCCGGTTTCGTCGCGCAGCACCTCATCCAGGCCCTGCAGCAACGCGCCGCCACCCGTCAGGACGATGCCCTGATCGACAATGTCAGCAGCGAGTTCAGGCGCTGTGTTTTCAAGAGCGATGCGGACGCCTTCCACGATGGTCCCAACGGGTTCTGACAGCGCTTCGGCGATCTGGCCCTGGTTGATCGTGATTTCCTTCGGCACGCCGTTCACAAGGTCACGGCCCTTGATGTGGATCGTCTTGCCGATGCCATCCGCAGGCGGGCGGGCAACGCCGACTTCCTTCTTTATGCGTTCTGCCGTCGCTTCACCGATCAGCAGATTGTGGTTGCGGCGAACATAAGACACGATGGCTTCGTCCATCTTGTCCCCACCGACGCGGACGGAGGTGGTGTAGGCCAGACCTCGCAGCGACAGCACTGCGACTTCGGTCGTGCCGCCGCCAATATCAACGACCATCGAACCAACCGGCTCGGTCACCGGCATGTCAGCGCCAATGGCAGCGGCCATCGGCTCAAGGATCAGGTGGACCTGGCTCGCACCGGCGTTTGAGGCAGCATCACGGATGGCGCGACGCTCAACCGATGTGGACCCTGAAGGTACGCAGATGATGATTTCCGGGAAGCGCATAAAGTTACGCTGACCATGCACCTTATGGATGAAGTGCTTGATCATCGCTTCAGCGACTTCGATGTCCGCAATCACGCCGTCGCGCAGCGGGCGGATGGCTTCGATATTGCCCGGTGTCTTACCCATCATCAGCTTGGCGTCGTCGCCAACGGCTTTCACCTTTTTGATGCCGTTGATGGTCTCAATAGCGACCACAGAGGGTTCGTTAAGCACGATGCCACGGCCGCGCACGTAAACGATCGTGTTCGCAGTGCCGAGGTCAATAGCCATATCCTGAGACATCATCTTAAACAGGCGGGAAAAGAACATGGGTGGCGTCATCCTGATTGCTGTTGCGGCGGGTGATTGACCAACAATTGGGGGCGCTTCCGACAACCCACAACAAAAGTCGATGATCCTCCACCCGACGGGTCGCGGAATAGCGCCCGATGGGGTAGTGCGCTGTTCATGTCAATACGCCGCCTACCAGAGCATCTCGTCAATCGCATTGCTGCGGGCGAAGTCGTTGAAAGACCGGCAAGTGCCTTAAAGGAACTTGTGGAAAATGCCGTTGATGCCAGATCGACGCGAATCGATATTCGTTTGGCGGGGGGCGGGATCGACTTGATCGACGTCAGTGATGACGGCTGCGGCATGGATCCTGCGGAAATGTCACTGGCGTTGGAACGGCACGCCACCTCCAAGCTGCCGGGCGATGATATCGAACTCGTCGCAACGATGGGTTTCCGTGGCGAAGCGCTGCCGAGCATCGCCAGCGTCGCGCGCCTAACGCTCGAAAGCCGTTTGCGCGGGGCCGATGGCTGGCGGCGTGTCGTTGATAATGGGCAATTGCTGGAAGAGGGGCCGGCCGCCCTTCCACCCGGCACGCGCGTGCGGGTGGAGGCCCTGTTTGAAAAGGTGCCGGCGCGGCGCAAGTTTCTGCGGACATCGCGTTCAGAATATGCGGCGGCGCTTGATGTCGTGAAACGGCTTGCGATGGCGCGGCCAGATATCGGCTTTTCGCTTGAACATGATGGCAGACGAACTCTGTCAGTGCCACCGGGCCAGTCACGCCCAGAGCGAGTGGCCGCACTTACGGACCGCGATCTTGCCGAAAACAGCATCGCAGTCGATCTGGCGCGTGGGGAGCATGTGCTGGGCGGGGTCGCAGGTATCCCGACCTTCAATCGGGGTGCGTCCGACCACCAGTATCTTTTCGTCAATGGTCGTCCGGTGAAAGATCGACTGCTGATTGGCGCCGTTCGCGGTGCCTATGCGGATTTCCTTGCGCGGGACCGGCATCCAGTTGTCGCCCTGTTTCTTGATCTGCCGCCGACGGAAGTGGACGTGAACGTGCATCCGGCGAAAACCGAGGTTCGCTTCCGCGATCCGGCCTTGGTGCGCGGCATGATCGTTTCCGGTTTGAGGCGCGCTTTGGATGAGGCGGGTCATCGCAGCGCACAACCGGCGGCGACGGATGCGCTCGGGCTTTGGCAGGCTGAGCCGGTGACGCCGCCTGTTTCCGGGAGGTCTATGCCGCTTTGGTCGCACGAGACCGGCCCTCGAGATCACGGCTTTGCTCAGTTCAATGACCGTCGCCCATCTTTCTCGCCGCCGCCGATGGCCCGTGCTGAGCCTGCTTATGCGCCGTTGCCAGAAAGCGCGAGCCATCCTCTTGGCGTCGCGCGCGGGCAGGTGAACAAGACTTATATCGTCGCCGAGGCTGAGGACGGGCTTGTGATCGTGGACCAACATGCAGCCCATGAGCGGCTGGTGCTGGAACGGATGCGCCGCGCACTGGATGGCGGCACCATCGCGTCACAAGCTTTGCTGCTTCCTGAAGTGGTCGAACTCGAAGAACCGGCGTGTGACCGGCTTGAAGACCGGATGGCCGAGCTGGCGGAGTTCGGCCTCGATCTGGAGCGCTTCGGTCCCAATGCTGTGCTGGTGCGCGCAACACCTGCGCTGCTTGGAAATGGCGATGTGAAGTCGCTTGTGACGGATTTGGCGGACGAGTTGGCGGCGTTCGATCAGGCATTGTCGCTGAAGGAAAAGCTTGAGGCCGTCGCTGCGACCATGGCCTGCCATGGCTCGGTTCGTGCCGGGCGCATACTGTCAGTGGCGGAAATGAACGCGTTGCTGAGGGAAATGGAAGTGACGCCGCACTCCGGCCAATGCAACCATGGCCGCCCAACTTGGATCAAGCTGGCGCATGGCGATATCGAGAAGCTGTTCGGGCGGAGGTAGGACGGGGTCAACACATCATCGTCATCCTGAACTTGTTTCAGGATCTATTTGCATCAAGGAAGTCAGGTTCGCGCAGAGACGCAAAGAACGCAGAGGCAATTCGTTGCTACATGTCTCACGCTGACCATTCTCTCCTCCGCGTTCTCTGCGCCTCTGCGCGAACCTATGCGCCGTAGTGTTCATGGATGCTGAAACAAGTTCAGCGTGACGAATAGGAAGATTGCAGCCGCCGAGGCCCCTTACGCTGCCTTGCGCAGTTCCATGCGTTCCCAGATCTCGCACAGCGCCGACGTCAGTTCCGTCATCATCGCTTCGGTGTGAGTCGGACCGGGCGTAAAGCGCAGACGCTCTGTGCCGCGCGGCACGGTCGGGAAATTGATCGGCTGCACATAGACGCCATATTCGGCGAGCAGGATGTCGCTGATGCGCTTGGCCTTGATCGGGTCACCGATCATCAGCGGCACAATATGCGTCACGCTATTCATTACAGGCAGGCCTGCATCTGCGAAGCTCTTTTTCAGGAATGCGGCTGAGGCTTGCTGGGCCTCACGCTCCTCTGAGGAGGCCTTGAGGTGGCGCACGCTCGCCAGCACGCCCGCGACAAGGACGGGGGAGAGCGATGTCGTGAAGATAAAGCCCGGTGCATATGACCGAATGACGTCGACGATCACCGTGTCAGCAGCAATATAGCCACCCATCACGCCAAAGGCCTTGCCAAGCGTGCCTTCGATGATGGTAATGCGGTCAGCGACCTCATCGCGTTCGGAAATGCCGCCGCCACGTGCGCCGTACATGCCGACCGCATGAACTTCATCGCAATAAGTGATGGCATTGTACTTGTCGGCCAAATCACAGATTTCGGCGATGGGCGCGATGTCGGCATCCATCGAATAGACGCTTTCAAAAGCGATCAGCTTTGGCGCATCCGGGTCGGATGCTGCGAGCAGCTCTTCCAGATGGGCGAGATCATTGTGCCGCCACACCTGCTTTTCGCAGCCGGAATTGCGGATTCCCGCAATCATCGACGCGTGGTTCAGTTCATCGGAATAGATGATGCAACCGGGCAGGATCTTGGCGAGCGTCGCGAGGGTCGCTTCGTTTGAGACATAGCCCGAAGTGAAGAGAAGCGCTGCTTCCTTGCCGTGAAGGTCGGCCAGTTCCCCTTCAAGATCGACATGATAGTGGGTGTTGCCACCGATGTTGCGCGTCCCGCCGGAGCCGGCGCCGACGTCGTGCAAGGCCTCTTCCATGGCACCGATGACCTTGGGATGCTGGCCCATGCCCAGATAGTCGTTGGAACACCAGACGGTGATCGGCTTTGGCCCGTTATGTCCCGCAAAGCAGCGGGCATTGGGGAAGGCACCCTTATTGCGCAGGATGTCGATAAACACGCGGTAACGACCTTCCTCGTGAAGGCGGTCGATCGCGGCGTTGAAGACCTTGCTGTAATCCACGGATTGTTCCTGCGCGCCAGATTTTTTTGGCCATTATCTCTTTGGATGTTTCAATGCCAGTGAGAACGATTCTCATTAATTGAACAATTTAACGGCGTTTTTGAATTATTCTGAGGCGTCAACGAGCCGTGGTGCCTTGTCCGTCCGCAGCGGGACAGCGGCACTCGTGAGGCGGGCTAAGAGCTTGCCGTCTGCATCCGTCAGATCTGCCTCGAGAAAGCACGAAGATTTCCCCATTTTGAGGCAGCGGCCTTCGGCAAATAAAAGTCCGGGATAAGCAGGATTGAGAAAGCTTGTCTTGAGTTCGAGCGAAGCGATAAACCCCGGCTCCCCAAGGGCCACAATCCCGGCATAAGCCGCGCAATCATCGAGCATGGCCGAGACGATGCCGCCCTGAATTGTGCCACGCGGATTGATAAGCCGCTCATCGGGTTCAAAAGACATCCGAACGATGTTTTTCTCTTGATCGACACCGAGGACCTTCATGCCGAACAGGGGGCCAGTGGGTGGCTGTTTGGCGTTAAAGCGCTCGATCAATTGGGCCTCGGTCAGCGGCATGGCATTCCCCTAGAGATAGTCGATTTTCGTGAGGCCATAGGCGTCGAGCGCAGGCTGCAGCGCCTTTGCCCAATCATCCTGCTTTGTGAAGACGGCGCGTCCGCCGGGCAAGGTCGGCCAGTCCTGCCCTTTGGTGAGATGGGCCGTGCGCCGCGCAATGCCTTCTCCGGAATCGACAAGGGCGACCTTTGGCGGACTTGCCGCGCTGATTTCTCGCGCCAGCAGAGGAAAGTGCGTGCAAGCGAGAACGACGGCGTCAATCTGGTCACCGTCCGGTTGGCTATAAAGCCCGCCCATCACATGGCGCATCGCGTCAGGCGTCGGCGGTTGACCGCGCAGTTTCGCCTCAGCCATATCGACCAGCTCTGCGGAGCCATGCCGAAGGACGCGGCAATCGCTTGCAAATTCGGCAACCAGATTATCGACATAGGGCTGGCGGACTGTGGCTTCGGTTCCAAGCACGCCAATTACGCGGGTCTTTGAGCGGAGCGCCGCCGGTTTGATGGCGGGGACGGTGCCGACCACCGGTAAGTCCAATGCAGACCGAACATGCGCCAGCGCGATGGTAGACGCCGTATTGCAGGCAATGACGATGATGCGCGGGTGATAGCGTTCCACAAGTCGCCCCAACAAGGCGGGCACGCGCGCGGCGATCTCAGCTTCACTCTTGGTTCCATAGGGATAACCGGCATTGTCGGCCGCATAGACAATGGACGCCTTGGGCAGCGTGCGGCGGATATGCTGGAGGACAGACAGGCCACCGACGCCGGAATCGAAAACGAGAATGGGACGTTCATTAGACATCGGGACTTGCCCTTGCATAATCGGAGCCTCTATCAAACTGTAAAAGTCGGGGCGAATGGGAGACTAAGCCAATGCCAATCTGGATCGCGCCTGCGCTCTCGCTCTTCATCGGCTATTTGCTTGGGGCCATTCCCTTTGGCGTTTTGCTAACGCGGTGGTTCGGCGCGGGTGATATTCGGCAGATTGGCTCAGGGAATATCGGTGCGACCAATGTGTTGCGGACGGGTCGCAAAGGGCTCGCTGCAGGAACTTTGATCCTTGATGCTCTAAAGGGCGTCGCTGCTGTGATGATCGGCGGTGCACTCGTGCCGGGCGGAGAATTGCTCGGCGCGGTGGGGGCCTTTTACGGGCATCTTTATCCGGTTTGGCTCCGCTTTAAGGGCGGGAAAGGGGTCGCAACGCTGCTCGGCATCTGCTTCGCGCTCGACTGGCGGATTGGCCTGGTTTATGTGGTGTGCTGGCTTGGGGGCATGTTGGTGACGCGGATATCCTCGGTTGGCGGGCTTGTGGCGGCTGTCTCTGCGCCGATTGTTGCAATCGTGTTCGACAATGTCGCCATGGCGATCATGCTGACCGCGCTTGCGATCTCAGTTCTCTGGAAACATTCAGACAATATCGGTCGTTTGATCGCGGGCACTGAGCCGCGCATTGGCCAAAAGGGCGCGTAAGTCTTGGCCTCCGCAGAGCGCGTTGACCGGCTGCGGTTGATCCGCTCCGCGAATATTGGGCCGGTAACGTATGTTCAGCTTTTGCGTCGTTTCGGCAGTGCGGCTGCAGCACTAGAGGCCATCCCCCAGCTCGCGGCACGCGCGGGTGGGAAAGCGCCGCGCCTCGCCTCGCTGGAAGATGTGCGCCGTGAGATGGAGGATGTGGCTCGCGCGGGTGCGCGACATCTGTTTCTTGGGGATGAAGATTATCCCCGCCTATTGGCCGAGATCGACACGGCCCCACCAGTTCTGACCATAAGGGGCGACGCAACGCTCGCCAATCGCAGTTGCGTGGCCATTGTCGGCGCGCGCAATGCCTCTGCGGCGGCATGCCGTTTTGCACGGGAGTTGGCCACCGGTTTGGCCCGTGAAGGCGTTGTTGTCGTCTCCGGGTTGGCGCGGGGGATTGATACAAACGCGCATGTCGGGTCGCTGGATGGCGGGACGGTTGGGGTGATCGCGAGCGGGATCGACATTGCCTATCCCCCTGAAAACGCATCCCTTCAGGAAGAAGTGGCGCAACGGGGTTTCCTCATTGCGGAACAGCCGCCGGGGCGGGAGCCGCTAGCCCGCCATTTTCCCTATCGCAACCGCATCATCGCTGGAATGTCGGTCGGGACAGTGGTGGTGGAGGCCGCGCCAAAGTCGGGCTCGCTCATCACCGCACGGCTCGCCAATGAAGCGGGCAGGGAGGTCATGGCTGTGCCCGGCTCCCCGCTCGATCCGCGTGCGCAGGGTTGCAACCAACTCATCCGCGACGGGGCCACGCTTATCCAGAATGCGGCAGACGTGATGGAGACGATTCGCCCCATCTTTGGAAGCTTGGCGCAGCGTGCGCTTGATTATGAGGCGGAGCCCTTTGGCGGGGATGCGTCCGATGTCGAGCGTGCGGAGATTACCAGCCTGTTGTCACCCGTTCCGGTCGCAGTCGATGAGATTGTGCGGCAAGCAGAATGTCCGCCGGCACTTGTTCAACTGATCCTGCTTGAACTTGAACTTGCCGGGCGCCTTGAGCGGCATGCAGGCGGGCGTGTTAGCCTCTGCTAAACGGTTGGCGCTCCCCGCGTGCAAGGGATCGCCACAGCCATTCCAGCGGACCATATTGGAACCGCATCAGCCAAGGCTTTGACCAGAGCAGCATGAGCAACCACATAGGCGGCACGAACAGATAGACGACGGCGCGCGGGTGGCTCCCGTAAAGGCCCAAGCCGTAGCCATAGAAGATGGTCGTCATCACGATTGAGGTCGCGATGTAATTTGAAAAGGCGGCGCGCCCAGTGGCGGCAATGCGGTCCAACGGACCATCCCTCAACCTGCCGATCAGCCTCAGCAGCAGCATCGCGTGCCCCAACATCATTGCCATGCGCGGCGGAAGGCTGCCGACGTAGAAAATGTCGGTCATGACGAGCGGATCAAATCCGCTGGATGCAGCAGCCCAGACCAGCGCCAGCGAAAATGGTATGCCAATGGCATAGGCAACAGCGCCGGCCTTCAGATATCGGGCTTGATCCCACTCTCCCGTTAGGGCGCCCGATTTATAGAGTGCCATGCCCCAGGCCATTATCCCGATTGTTTCAGGGCCATAAGCAAAGAGTTGCCCTATTAGTCCGCCAAGAACATCGCCGAGGCGAGACCCAATGAGCCCGCCATAGCTGCCGAGATGGAGCGCAATGTCTTGACGCACGCCGT
>JBBATT010000008.1:0-20127 GCA_040398605.1 Chakrabartia sp. | reverse complement strand
GCTCTTATCTGCAAACACCGTGATCACAGTCGGGATCGGCATGCCCTTTTCGTCGTCTCGCCTGCGAAGAGGGATTGAAGGTGAAGACAAGCCCGCTTTGATGGCGGAGTGGATCACGCAGTTCTTCATCTAAGGAACGGTGCCACCCTCCCCAGGGGCTAAGAGATTTTTTCAGGAGAATAAGAATGCGCAGCGCAGTCATCGTGTCCACGGCACGCACCCCCATCGGTCGTGCCTATCGTGGGGCGTTCAACTTTACCCCGTCCCCGACATTGTCGGCCTTTTCGATCCGTGCCGCAGTTGAGCGCGCCGGCATTGATGGCGCAGAAGTCGATGACGTCTGCTGGGGTTCCGCGCTCCAGCAGGGCAGCCAGGCAGGGAACACCGCGCGCACCGCTTTGCTGCGTGCCGGCCTTCCCGTGTCGGTCCCAGGCATGACCATCGATCGCCAGTGCTCATCGGGCCTGATGGCGATTGCGACGGCGGCCAAGCAGATCATCGTCGACAATATGGACATTTGCATCGGCGGTGGCGTGGAATCGATTAGCCTTGTGCAGACGCCTGAAATGCGCGTCGCGCCGGACCCTGAGTTGCTGAAGATGCACAAGGACATTTACATGCCCATGTTGCAGACGGCTGAAGTCGTGGCCGCGCGCTATCAGGTTAGCCGTGACCGTCAGGACGAATATGGCCTCCAGTCGCAGCAGCGCACCGCCGCTGCGCAGGCCGCTGGCAAATTCGATGATGAAATCTTCGCCTGCACGGCAACGATGGCGGTCGCGAACAAGGAAACGGGTGAAATTTCCCATAAGGAAGTGACGCTCACCAAGGATGAAGGCAACCGCGCGGACACCACGCTGGAAGGTCTGAAATCCCTGAAGCCAGTGCTTGGACCCGACATGAACATCACGGCCGGCAATGCCAGCCAGCTGTCAGACGGATCGTCGGCCAGCGTGTTGATGGAAGAGTCCGTCGCCGCCAAGAAGGGCCTGACGCCGCTTGGCCGTTATGTCGGCATGGCGGTTGCCGGAACCGAGCCTGATGAAATGGGCATTGGTCCTGTCTATGCGATCCCCAAGCTCCTTCAGCGTTTCGGCCTGAAGGTGGAGGACATCGGCCTTTGGGAACTGAATGAAGCCTTTGCCGTGCAGGTGCTTTACTGTGCCGACAAGCTGGGCATCCCCATGGACCGCCTGAACGTTAATGGCGGCGCGATTTCGATTGGCCATCCCTATGGCATGTCAGGCGCCCGCATGGTCGGTCATGCGCTCATTGAGGGCAAGCGTCGCGGCGTGAAATATGTCGTCATCACCATGTGCATCGGTGGCGGCCAGGGGGCTGCAGGTCTGTTCGAAGTCCTCTGATTTTCAAACACATGACAGTCGGGGCGGTCGCGCGTTGCGGCCGCCTCTTCTGTTTTGGAAATCCGAAGCCTAGAGAACGGGCGTGAGCATCACCCGCCTCAGCTTAACGGATTTCCGATCCTATCCCGATCTTCTGATTGAGCCGGGGCCGGGCCTTGTCGTCCTGACCGGAGAGAATGGCGCGGGGAAGACGAATGTGCTCGAGGCCGTGTCCTTGCTCGTGCCGGGGCGCGGCCTGCGCGGTGCACCGCTGGGGCAGGTGGCCCGACAGGGTGGGGCCGGTGGCTTCAGCGTTGCGGCCCGCCTGGACGGCATTGAACTCGGCACCGGCACGCAAGCCAGCGCGCCTGAACGGCGGCTTGTCCGCATCAACGGCGCGCAAGCTTCGGCGACTGCGCTTGCGGAATGGCTCTCCATCATCTGGCTGACGCCCGCTATGGACCGGCTGTTCATGGAAGGCGCATCGGAACGCCGGAAGTTTCTGGACAGGCTGGCCTTGGCCTTGGTCCCAGATCACGCCGTGCATGCGACCCGGTATGAGGCCGCGATGCGGCAGCGCAATCGCCTGCTGACAGCAGACACGCCGCCAGACCCGGAATGGCTGACCGCCCTTGAACAGCAGATGGAGGTGCACGGCCTTGCGCTTTCTAGCGCGCGCGAACATGTGACCGCTGCTTTGGCCCTTCGCTTGGCAGCCCAGCCGGACGGCCCCTTTGCGCGTGCGGCTCTCGCGCTGGAGGGCTGGTCATCCTCTGACAGCCTTCAACCTTTGCTGAAGGCGGGCCGCGTTCGTGATGCGGCGGCCGGGCGAACGCTGTCAGGCCCACACCGCGTTGATCTGAATGTGATACATCTCGCCAAACAGCAGGCAGCGGAGCGCTGTTCGACCGGAGAGCAGAAAGCGCTTTTGCTCGGTATCATCCTCGCCCATGCCGAGTTGGTGGCAGAACAACGCGGTCAGCCGCCCGTTCTCCTGCTCGACGAAGTGGCAGCTCATCTTGATCCGGTCCGTCGCGCCAATCTCTTTGATCGGTTGGCCGCCATGCAGGCGCAAGTCTGGATGACAGGAACAGAACAGAGCCTGTTTTCCGAAGCGCCGGCTGCGGCGACTCGCTATACCGTTCGCGATGGCGCTGTTTTGATTTAGGCGAGCGTCTTTCCGTCGACCCGCAGTTTCAGGCTCGCCGTGAATAAAGGCGTCACTGCGCGCTGGAAGGCGCCGGGCGTCATGTTGGTATAGCGCCGGAATTCGCGGTTGAGATGGGATTGATCAAAATAGCGCAGCGCCGCCAGCTCGGTCTCGTCAGGATTGCTCAGGCCACGCATGGCTGATGCCATGTCGAGGAAACGGCAACGCTGCAGCACAGCCTTTGGTGATAGGCCGAAACCAGCGAGGCACCGGCGTTCGAGTTGGCGGGAGGAAAGGCCGAGAAGCTTAGCCGCTTCCTCTACGCGCGCTGTGCTGTCATTTCGGGCGATTGCCTCAAACGCGGCAACGATGGGGTCGATCTGGTTGACGCCAACCCGAGCAAGTTGTTGCTCAATCGCGCGGGTCATGAGGGCGACCATCTCGCTGTCCGCGGCCGCCTTGGGCACCTCTGTCTCAACCGGGGCGGCAATGTCGTCGTCCCACAAGGTGTTGAGCGGAACAATCCGGTCCGCGAAGTCAGCGGCAGGCGTTGCAAAAAGTGCGGGCCAAGCGCTCGGCCGGATGGCAAAGGAGGCGACGGAGAAGGGGCCTTTGACCCGGACCCGGACCGCGCGCGAATTGGCACCGAAAACCAATGCCCCGGAAAGCGGCGTCCAGTTGCCGTCAGGATCGAGATAAGCCCAGTCCCCTTTCAGCATCACGCGCAAAAACGCGTTGTCGGAAAAGAGCATGTCTTCGAGCTCAAAACTATCCGGCAACGTCGCATCAAACATGTAGAACCGGCGCACAAAGGGCAGCAACCGCGACGCAGGAGCGTAGTTGCGCGATGACAACATCTTTTATTGGCCCCCCTTGGTTTGATTCCCACCCAGGGGTCTATGCTTGACCATAATTTGGGCTTGTATGCATCACTTTTCAGAAGAGATTTGTCACCAAATTCCAAGGTTTCACGAGAGACCTTCTGCGCGTAACTTCAATCCGGCGGTCAGCAGCGGCGTCGGGGCCTTTTCAAATGCGCCCGGCGGCAGTCCGATGAAGTGCTTAAACTCGTTCGTCCGGTGCGATTGGTCAAAATATCGCAGAGCGGCAAGGATCTCCTGATCCGGGTCACTAAACCCCCGCAGCGCTGTTGCCATGTCCAGAAAGCGACTGCGGCGCATAATGGTCTTTGGCAGGTGGCCGAACGTGGCCAGACACCGCCGTTCCAGTTGGCGCACGGATATTCCCAGCTGTTCCGCTGCGACGTGAACCGGCGTTGTGCTGTCAAATTGGGTAATGTCCTCAAACAGGCGCATGGCTGAATCGCCATGTGGCCGGCCGCGATGTTCGTGAATAGACAACATCACGTCTTCCATCGCCTTGATTGCAATGAGATCATCCGGCGCGTTTATTACGCCTTCCAGCATGTCATTGGCGGCTGATCCGATCAGGTCGGACAGAGGCAGCATCTGGTCCGCCACTTCATGGGCGGGGCGAGAGAACATCCCTTTCCATCCGCTGGGACGCACGGCAAAACCGACCACTTTGAATGCGCCCCGACAGCGAACATTGAGCGGCCGACCATTTGGGCCGAAAAAGACAGCCCGTCCGCTTGAGGTCCAATTGCCGGGAGATGTTTCAGCGGTCCATTCCCCTTTCACGAGAATGCGAATGAAGGGGAATTCGGACAGCAATTTGTCTTCCAAGACGTAATCGTCGGGCAAATCTGCTTCAAACACATAGTGACGGCGAATAAACCCGCGAAGACCTAGCGACGGAGCGTAATTTCTCGGAAGCATAGCGGCATCCGCCTCCCTTATTTGTGCCTTTAGCCGAGCATTCGGGTGACCATTTGGCAATTCTAGCTTTTATCGGCTGTGACGCAAATCACACCGCCAAAAGATCCTGCGCTGTTCAAGGCCCGGCCATGGTCTTAGAAAGTGTTCCTTTCTTGCCCGTGACAGGGATAACGCGCTACGGACTGTCTATGACCTTTGCACAAAATGCCATTGGGCTGATCGGCAACACGCCGCTGGTGAAATTGGAAGGCCCTTCCGCAGACACCGGCTGCACCATCCTTGGTAAATGCGAATATGCGAACCCCGGCGCATCCGTAAAGGACAGGGCCGCGTTGTTCATCGTTGAAGACGCTGAAGCACGTGGCGCGTTGCAGCCGGGCGGAACCATTGTCGAAGGGACGGCGGGTAATACCGGCATCGGGCTGGCGCTGGTCGCCAATGCCAAGGGCTACAAGACCATTATCGTCATGCCCGACACGCAAAGCCGGGAAAAGATGGACACGTTGCGTGCGCTGGGTGCGGAACTTGTGCTGGTTCCGCCTGCGCCGTTCGCCAATCCCGGCCATTTCGTTCACACGTCGCGCCGGATTGCCGAGGAAACGCCCGGCGCTGTCTGGGCCAATCAGTTTGACAACATCGCAAATCGCAAGGCCCATATCTTCAGCACCGCTGAGGAAATTTGGGAACAGACGTCCGGGCAGGTTGACGGGTTCACTTGCGCGGCGGGCACGGGCGGGACCATTGCTGGGGTTGGGCTAGGCCTGAAGGCGAAGCGGGATGACATCGTCATCGCCTTGACGGACCCGCATGGCGCTGCGTTGTTCAATTATTATGCGCATGGCGAGTTGAAGGCCGAAGGCACTTCGGTTGCTGAAGGCATTGGCCAGGGCCGGATCACCGCCAATCTTGAAGGCGCGCCGATCGACACACAGTTCTGCATTTCCGATGAGGAAGGGCTCTATTGGGTCGGGAGGATGTTACAGGAAGAAGGTCTATGCCTTGGTCTGTCCTCCGGCATCAATATTGCAGGGGCTGTTGCACTGGCAAAGCAGCTTGGGCCCGGCTCGACGGTTGTGACCATATTGTGCGATACGGGTTTCCGCTATTTGTCGACGCTCTACAATGCGGACTGGTTGCGATCAAAGAACCTGCCGGTGTTTGACTGGCTGAAAGGCTAAACATGTCTGTTGAAGACACCCTAGCGGATCGCAAGGAAAGCTGGCGGCGCATCCGCGTCGGGCTGACAGGCCTTGGCGGCATCCTGCTATTGATTGGGCTTGCGAGCGCGATGTTAGAGCGCATCAGCCCGCGAACGCCTGAGACCGCGACGGTGGCGGACGGCACGCTGGGCAATGCGACACAAGCGCCCGACAATGAGCCCCTTGCAGAGCTCGGCGTTGCGCCCGGCGCTGCAGACACGACGCAAGACCCCAAGCCTGCGGCGAAGTAAATGCGGGCAGTCCTTGCGGCGTTGTTGCTGGCGTCATGTGGCCAATCAATGCCAGCCGAAGACCGGCCAACCGTCGATGTTCTGACAGGCCTGCCCCTATTTTGGGGAGAAGGGGACGTCGGTGATGTTCTTAGCGGAACGGCCACGCGTTCCCCCTTGATGGACGCGCTGGAGCGCGATTGGACACTAAAGCCGCTGGATGTCGCGCGGCGGTCGCAGCTCACGCAGGTGGATCGGCTGCTGATTATCCAGCCGCAGGCTCTGGCGCCCGATGAACTCGTTGAGATTGACCGATGGGTGCGCCGTGGCGGGCGACTTCTCGTTCTGGCCGATCCTGATCTGCGGTGGCCCTCTGCATTACCTTCCGGAGACCCGCGGCGTGCGCCCATTGCATCCCTGCTCTCGCCTTTGTTCGCGCATTGGGGGGTGACGCTGCTTTCGACCACAGGTCTTTCGCCAGTGGCCGAAGACTTGGAAGGGCGAAATGTCGTGTTTGACAGCCCGGGCCGCTGGGAAGTGAAGGGCGAGAAGTGCGCACCTGTTTCCCTGCGCGTCCTCAAATGCAGCATCGGCAAGGGCGAGGCGATCCTCGTGTCCGATGTCGATTTTGCCAATCCGCTTTGGGCGACGGCCACCAATGGACGCAACTATACGGCGCTTGATGCGTTGATGACGCGAGTCTGGCCAAAGGATGCACAAGCAGATGCGGAACAAAATAAGGACAAGCCGCCCGGATAGGTGAAAATTTACGGAAAAATACGGACTTTGGCACGAAATCCCCATTTCACCCGTCAAATCCCTTGATCACCCCGATATTGATTGATATTCCCTGCTTCCGTCAGATTGGGGCGGGGCTGTCCTGATTCTTGTATGAATAGCTGGTCGCTGCACGGTGCTGCGATCGGGGAGGCGGCCCTTTTTGCTCCAACGGCAGAGGGATGCTGTGAGCGATAGGGAGCTATTCAGAGGTCATGCGTTGACCGCGATTGACGGCAAAGGCCGGGTCGCGATCCCTGCTGCCCTGCGCTCCGTGATCGAAAAGAACAGCGATGGTCGCATCGTCATCATCGCTAAGCACCAGAGCGATCCCTGCCTGTCCGGCTATGACCGCGGGTGGTCTCGCTTGCTGCATGATCGACTGGAGCGTGAGGAAGAGCGGGAGCGCAATGCCGATCGCGCGTTTGACTATCATAACGCCTATCGCCGCGCCTTCGGCCTTGTTGAAGAAGTGCCCTATGATGCGAGCGGCCGTTTCATTTTGCCCGCCTTCTTCCGTGCCAAGGCGCAGTTGACCGATCTGGCCTTTTTCTACGGCACCGGCAGCACGTTCGAAATCTGGAGCCCGACGGTCCTGATCGACACGCCGGGTATTGACGAGGAAACCAAGGAAGTTGCCGCTTTCCTGATGGCAGAAAGAGGCGTGCGCTGATGCCCCGCAACGCACCTCATATTCCTGTCCTTCTGGATGAAGTGATTGGCGCCCTCGCGATCAGCCCAGGTGAGACGCATGTTGACGGCACCTTTGGTGCAGGCGGATACTCGCATGCCATGCTGGCCTCTGGTGCCAATGTCATCGCCTTTGACCGGGACCCAGACGCCATTGCGGCTGGGCGCGCAGCAGATGTGGCTGGTCTGACCTTGGTGGAAGACCGCTTCTCCAACATGGCGGCTCACGTTTCAGATGTGGACGGTATCACCCTCGATATCGGTGTGTCGTCAATGCAGCTGGATCAGGCCGCGCGCGGCTTTTCGTTTCAGTCCGATGGTCCGCTCGACATGCGCATGGAGCAAGCGGGCGAATCCGCAGCCGATTTCGTCAATAAGGCAGACGAAGCCGATATCGCGGACGTCATTTACCGTTATGGCGATGAGCCTAAATCACGTCGGATTGCGCGCGCCATTGTTGCGGCGCGCCCGGTGACGCGGACGGCCGAACTGGCATCTGTCGTGCGGCGCGCGGTTGGCTGGCGCGAAGGGCAGAAAAGCGACCCCGCCACGCGCACTTTTCAGGCCATCCGCATCCACATCAACCGGGAATTGGGTGAACTTGAAGACGGGCTTGAAGCCGCAGAGCGTGTGCTCAAGCCGGGTGGACGCCTTGCTGTTGTCACGTTTCACAGCCTTGAAGACCGCATCGTGAAGCGCTTCCTCCGGGAACGCAGCGGCCAAACGCCTGCCGGTTCGCGACATCTGCCAGACGTGGTTGGGCGTGGTCCAGTGGCGACCTTTGAAGCTGTCGCCAAGCCTGTCCGGGCTAGCGAAGCCGAACTTACCCGAAATCCCCGTGCCCGCTCCGCAACTTTGCGCGTGGCGCGGCGCACGGCCCATTCTTCCTCGTCTGCTAACTTAAGAGGTGCTGCATGATTGCTCAAAGGTTCCGCCCCGTTGTGTGGGTTGTCGGTTGCTCCTTTGCCGCCACGGCGCTCTATACAGTCTCGCTCGGCGTCGCCTCTGAGCGGACCCGTCTCGAAGATCTCGACCATAGCATTGCGATGACGCGCCGAGACATCCGGCAGCTTCAGACCGAAATGGGCACCCGGGCATCGCTGCGGCAGCTTGAGCGCTGGAACGGGGAGGTCTTGGCCTTGGCGGCACCGTCGGCCGGTCAGTTCCGCGCAACTGAAGCCGCGCTCCGGACAATTGACGGCAGCGCTCTGCCAGTGGACGGCTTCGCGCCGCCGCCGGTGATGGTCGCCGCTGCGACGCGGACAGCGCCGATCGCGCAGGGTGAGGCAACAGCGCAGGCTGCTACGACAGCCAAGCCTGCCGCCGTTCGGGTTGCCGCTACGACTGTTATCGAACGTGATATCACGGTCCCATCCACAGCGGCGTCAAAGCTGGTCGTGACGGAGAAGCGGCCGACAACCAAGGCACAGCGCTTCGCCATGCTGGACCGCGCTTTGGTTGATAAACGAACTTTCAGTGAAATTCTCGATCGTGCCGAAGATGAAAGTCAGGCGACTGGCAAAGGAAAGGCCAAGTCCGCCCAGTGAGCACGCTCGCCGCCCGGCCTACCAGGACGCGACACGCCAAGTTTAGGGAACAATCGCTCGCGGTCGCCCACCAAAGGCTGATGATCCTGATGCTTCTCTTCAGCGCGGTGGCCTTCGTCATCGCGCTGCGCCTTTTATGGCTGACGGTCTTCGCGGATAGCGCGCTTGGTCGTGCTAACCCCAACCTGCTCGCACCGCCGCGCGCCGACATTGTGGATCGCAATGGAGAGGTGCTCGCACGCACGATTGATGCCTGGTCGGTCGGCGTCCACGCCAACCGGTTGCTGAACAAGCCGGAAGACTTGGCGCCCAAGCTGGCTGCCCTCATGCCGGAGCGCACGGAGGCGCAGTATCTCGCACTTCTTAAGTCGGGTGTCCATTTCACCTATTTGCGTAGGCGTGCCATGCCAGAGCTGGTCGCCGCCGTGAATGCGCTGGGGGAACCCGGGATGGCTTTTTCGCGTGAGCCAGAGCGGCTTTACCCGCAGCTGACGCTTGCCGCGCACGTGCTGGGCTACACCGATATGGACGGCCACGGCGTGACGGGCATGGAGCGCGTCCTCGACAAACGACTTAGTGATGTGGCGCTGCGCAAAACGCCGGTTGCACTGTCCATCGACACGCGCGTTCAGGCCGCGATGGAAACGGAACTCAACAATGCGATGGTGGCGCATCAGGCACTCGGCGCGACCGGCCTTGTCATGGATGTCCGCACGGGGGAAATGGTGGCGCTCGTCTCGCTGCCCGTCTTCAATCCCAATAAGATCGGCCAGTCCAACCCGGAGGCCTTCCGCAACAATGTGACGCAGAGCGTTTATGAGCTTGGGTCGACTTTCAAGCCAATCACGATGGCGGGTGCGATGGATGCCGGTGTCATAACAAGCCTGTCCAAGCGCTATGATGCGACGGCCCCCCTTCAGGTCGGAAAGTTCAAAATCAAGGACGACCACCCGATGAACCGGTGGCTGAATGTCCCGGAAACGCTCGTCCATTCGTCCAACATTGTCACCGCGCGCATTGCCGATGAGATGGGGGCAAAGCGTATGGAGGCAATGTTTAGGCGCGTTGGCTTTTATGAGCCGCCTTACATTGAACTGAAAGAAAAGGGCCGCCCGCTCGTGCCCGGTTATTGGGGGCGGACGACCACGATGACGACAGCTTATGGCCATGGCATCGCCGTGACGCCGCTCCAGCTTGCCTCAGCTTATGCCGCATTGGTCAATGGCGGTATCTGGCGTCCGGCGACGCTGATGAAGGTTGAACCCGGCAAGGCTGCCAAAGGTCGCCGCGTATTCAGCCAATATGCCAGTGATACGAGCCGAAAGTTGCTGCGGCTTATCGTGACGGATGGAACGGGCAAGAAAGCCGACGTGGCGGGTATGCGGATCGGTGGTAAGACCGGGACGGCCGAAAAGCCAAGCGCCGGCGGCTATTCAAAGCACGTCAATGTCTCAACCTTCGCCGCCGCCTTCCCAATGGATGCGCCGCGTTACGTTGTCATTGCCATGCTCGACGCGCCCAAAGGCAATGCGGAGTCCTTCGGGCTGACGACCGCGGCATGGACGGCCGCGCCCGTGGTCGCAAAGGTCATTGCACGCACCGGCCCGATGCTCGGAGTTTTCCCCGATCCATCGCGCGAAATGCCGCTTGATGAGTTGCGGACGTTGATCTGGAAAGCCAAGGCGGGCGAAGAATGAAGCTCGGCACGCTCCTTGGCACGGATGACCCGACGCCCGTTACGGGTTTTGCGATCGACCATCGCAAAGTCGCGCCTGGAAACGTGTTCGGTGCCTTTGCTGGCCTGAAGGTCAATGGTGAAGATTTTATCGAAGCAGCGATTGCTGCCGGGGCCATTGCCGTTGTCGCGCGGCCAGAAGCTGTGGTCTCTGGTGCGGTGCATGTTGCCGAACAAGAACCCCGTCGGGCCTTCGCCCTTTTGGCCGCAAAGTTCTTTGAGCCCTTCCCCCAGATCAGCGTCGCTGTGACGGGCACGAATGGAAAGACGTCCACCGTTGAAATGACGCGGCAGCTTTGGCGGATGGACGGCTTTCACGCCGCTTCCATCGGAACGCTTGGCGTCACGACGGCGGATGACCGTATCGTCACCGGGCTGACAACGCCCGATATCGTGACCTTCCTTTCGAACATGGCCGGCCTCAACCGGGAAGGCGTGACCCATGCGGCGTTCGAGGCATCGAGCCATGGGTTGCACCAATGCCGGACAGAAGGTCTGCCCGTCCGTGCGGCCGCCTTCACCAATCTCAGCCGGGATCACCTTGATTATCATGGTGACATGGCGAACTATTTCACCGCGAAATTGCGGCTTTTCTCCGAAGTCGTGGACGGGGATGGTGCGGCGGTCGTCTGGGCCGATGACGGTGAATATTCGGCCCGCGTGATCGATTTGGCCAGAGAGCGTGGTCTGGCGCTGCTGACTGTTGGCAAGCATGGATCGGCTTTGCGGCTGGTTGACCGTATTCCCGGCCAGCTTGGTCAGCAGCTCGTGCTTGAGGCTGAGGGACGGGAATTTAAGGTCATGCTTCCGCTCATCGGTGCCTATCAGGCCGCGAACGCACTCGTCGCGGCAGGGCTCGTCATTGCGACCGGCGGTAATGTCGCCTCGACACTTTCAAATCTGGCGCGGCTGCAACCCGTTCGCGGGCGATTAGAGCGGGCCGTCATCGCGAAGTCCGGCGCGCCGGTCTATGTTGATTACGCCCATACACCTGATGCACTGGAAGCTGCGATTGATGCTCTTAAGCCCCATGCAAAGGGCCGGTTGATTGTTGTGTTCGGAGCGGGCGGAGACCGTGACACCGGCAAGCGGCCGGAAATGGGCGCCATCGCTGTGCAGTTTGCTGATTATGTGATCGTAACCGATGACAACCCCCGGACCGAAGACCCTGCATCCATCCGTGCTGAAATTCTGGCAGCGGCGCCGGGCGCCATCGAAATCGCCGGACGACGGGATGCGATTGCGGCAGCCATCGCTGAATCCGGGCCGGACGATATCATCCTGATCGCCGGGAAGGGCCATGAGCAGGGCCAGATTGTCGGCGACAAGGTTTTGCCGTTCGATGACGTCGCCGTGGCACGGGAGTGTGCCGCATGACGCCGCTTTGGACCTCGGCAGATATAGCGGCCGCAACAGGCGGCACTGCGTCGGCTGACTTTGCTATCACCGGCGTAGCGTTTGACAGCCGCGAAGTTGGGCAGCGCGATCTTTTCGTCGCGCTCAAGGGCGAATTGACCGACGGGCATCGCTTCCTTGATGGCGCGTTTGCGCAGGGCGCGGGTGGTGCGATTGTTTCGACACCTGTCGCGCACCCGCATGTCCTTGTGTCGGATACCACGGATGCGTTGAATGCCTTAGGCGTCGCTGCGCGCGCGCGGACGAAGGCGATGGATGCCGGTGTCACGGGTTCAGTCGGAAAGACGAGCACGAAGGAGGCTTTGGCGGCGGCGCTTGCGCGGGCCAATAAGGGTCCTGTCCACCGGTCGGTCAAAAGCTACAATAACCACACAGGCGTCCCGCTCAGCCTTGCGCGCATGCCTGCCGAGACGCACTTTGGCGTCTTCGAAATGGGCATGAACCACAAGGGTGAGATTGCCCAACTGACAAGGCTTGTCCGCCCGCATGTCGCGCTGGTGACAGCGATTGCGCCAGCCCATATCGAAAATCTAGGCTCTCTAGAGGCCATCGCCGACGCAAAGGCCGAGATTTTTGAAGGGTTGGAACCTGGCGGCACTGCGATCATTCCGTTTGATTCGCCGTATTGCAGCCGATTGGCGGATGCGGCGCGACGGCATGGAGCGCATGTGGTGACCTTCGGGCGTCAGGATGGGGCTGATGTCTCTGCACGCGACGTTATCCAGCTTGACAGCGGGACCATGATCGCGGCTGTTTTGCCGGGCGTGGAGCTGAACTTTACGCTGTCCCAACCCGGCGACCATTGGGTATCGAATGGGCTGGCCGTGCTCGCTACGGTGCAGGCAATGGGCGGCGATCTTGCGGCGGCGGGCCTCGCGCTTGGCGAAATGCAGGGATTGAAGGGCAGAGGGGAGCGGCACATCATCGCTCTCGCACTTGGCGGGTCCGCCCTTCTGATCGATGAAAGCTACAACGCAAATTCGGCCTCAATGAAAGCCACGCTTGCTGTGCTGGGTACGGAGCCTGTTGCCCGTAGGATTGCCGTGCTGGGCGAAATGCGCGAGCTTGGAGCCGATTCAGAGGCGCTGCACGCCGAACTTGCCGACCCGGTTGTCGCCGCGAATGTGGATTTCGCATTGCTCGTCGGCCCCGGCATGGCGCCGCTTGCCCACGCGCTGGCGCCGCGCACCAAAGTTTTTCATGCGCCGGACGCGGCTTCCGCTCTGCAAACGTTGGAGCCGATGCTGCGCGATGGCGATGCCATTCTCATAAAGGGATCTAATGCCGTTGGCCTTGGCCAATTGGTAGATGCCCTGACCAGCGGGAACGACTGATGCTCTACTGGATTGCCGAACAGCTTGGATTTCCTGGGGTTCTTAACCTCCTGCGTTATCTCACTTTCCGCACAGGCGGTGCGGTTGCGACTGCGCTTGTCATTGGGCTCATCATCGGTCCGAAGTTCATTGGATGGTTACGCGTTCGTCAGGGCAAGGGGCAGCCGATCCGGTCGGATGGTCCACAGACCCATCTGGCGAAGGTCGGCACGCCGACCATGGGTGGCCTGATGATCCTGACTGCCGTCGGGATATCGCTGCTTTTGTGGATGGACCTGCGCAATGCCTATGTCTGGGCTTGTTTGCTGGTCACGGGTGGTTTCGGCCTGATTGGTTTTCTCGACGACTATGACAAGGTCAAGAAACGGAGCGCCAAGGGTGTATCCGCCAAAGCACGGCTTCTGGCGGAATTCACGATTGCGGGCCTCGCGACGGCGTTGATCGTCTCGCATTCTAACACCGACCTTTATCTTCCTTTCGTCAACGGTCCGGTGGCCGATATCGGATGGTTTTACATCCTCTTCGGCGCGTTCGTCATCGTTGCGTTCGGAAACGCTGTAAACCTGACGGACGGGCTGGATGGTTTGGCCACCATGCCGGTTATCATATCCTGCATTGCCTTCATGATGATTGCCTATCTGGTCGGCAACGCGAAATATGCAGCCTACCTCGGCATTCCCTATGTGGCAGGCGCTGGCGATCTGACGATCCTGTGCGGCGCGGTTGTCGGCGCGGGCCTTGCCTTTTTGTGGTTCAACGCACCGCCTGCGGCTGTGTTCATGGGGGACACGGGCAGTCTCGCTTTGGGCGGCGCGCTTGGCACTGTGGCTGTGACCACCCATCACGAATTCGTCCTTGCGATCATCGGAGGTCTCTTTGTGGTGGAGGCCATGTCGGTCGTCATTCAGGTGTTCTGGTTCAAGCGGACCGGCCGTCGCGTGTTCCGCATGGCACCCATCCATCATCATTTTGAACAATTGGGCTGGTCTGAACCGACGGTTGTCATCCGGTTCTGGATCGTCGCCTTCGTCCTTGCCCTTGCCGGTCTGTCGACGCTGAAGCTCAGATGATCACATCCGACGCCTTTCGCGGGAAACGCTACGCAGTGCTCGGCCTCGCAAGGTCGGGCCTTGCCACTGTTGCGGCTCTCGTTTCGAGCGGGGCGGAAGTACTGGCGTGGGACGAACGCGAAGAGGCGCGCGCGCAAGTGCCGCAGGGTGTGACACTCGCTGACCTGCTGACGTCCGATCTTGCCGGATATGACGGTATCGTTGTGTCTCCGGGCGTCCCGATCAACCGTCATCCGATCACAGACCACGCACATGCAGCGGGTGTGCCGCTCATCGGCGATATTGAACTGTTCGCACAGGCGCGGGCGACGCTGCCGCCGCACAAAGTGGTCGGCATCACCGGCACCAACGGCAAATCAACGACCACCGCACTGATCCACCACATCCTCAAGTCGGCAGGCGTTTCGACGACGATGGGCGGCAACATTGGCCTGCCGATCCTGATGCAGGATGCACTGCCGACCGGCGGCGTCTATGTGCTGGAACTGTCGAGCTACCAGATTGATCTGACGCACAGCCTTGCCTGCGACGTTGCGGTGCTGACCAATATCACGCCCGATCATCTCGACCGGTATGACGGGTTTGCCGACTACGCCGCTGCTAAGGAGCGGCTTTTTACCCTCCAGCATGTGGATCAGATCGCCGTGATCGCAACCGAGGATGATCCCTCGCGCATGATCGCAAGTCGGATCAACCACCGGCTGCATCGCGTCGCGTCAACAGATGTTGGCGATCAATCGGCATGGCCGTCGCTTCAGGGGCCACATAACGCGCAGAATGTCGCTTGCGCCCACGCCGTGGCCTTGGCTCTTGGTGTTTCGGGCGATGTCATCGCATCTGCCTTGAAGACATTTGGCGGCCTCCCACACCGGATGGAACGCGTTCGTGAACGGGACGGTGTACTCTTTGTGAATGATTCCAAGGCGACCAACCCGACGTCGACGGCGCCTGCACTTGCGGCCTATCCGGCCGTGCACTGGATCCTGGGCGGTCTTGCCAAAACCGATGAGCTTGACGCGTGTGCGCCGCATTTCAGCCATGTGAAGGCCGCTTACACCATTGGCGAAGCCGGGCCGATGTTCGCGCAGCTTTTGGCACCGCACATGGCCGTGACGCAAAGCGTGACGATTGAGGCAGCTGTTGCGCAGGCTGCCGCTGCCGCGCAACCGGGGGAGACGGTCTTGCTCTCTCCGGCCTGCGCGTCGTTTGATCAATTTAGGGATTATGAGGCGCGGGGGGATGCCTTCCGCGCCGCCGTGGAGGCGCTCGCATGACGACGACAACAGCTGGTATTCCGAGCCTACCCACACAAGCGCCTGCAAGGCCGCGTGTGACCCGCCTTGGCCGGTCCGACCGGTCTGCCGTGGGCCTATGGTTTTGGGAAATTGACCGTGTTCTGCTGCTGCTCGTTATCATCCTGCTGTCTATTGGCTTGATAGCCGTTGCAGCGGCCTCGCCGGCATCCGCACATCGCTATTCAGATGTGGGCTTTACCTTGTCGCCGCTCCATTATTTCTGGCGACAATTGTTGTGGGTGTGTCTGGGCGTCCCCATCATGATCGGCACATCGATGATGCCGCAGCTTTTGGCGCGGCGCTTTGGACTCGTCATGGCGTGCTTTTTCGCGTTCTGCTTGGCGCTGGTTCCTCTCATCGGATTTGAACGCAACGGCGCCACCCGCTGGTTGGGCGTGGGCATTTCGCAGTTTCAGCCGTCAGAGTTTCTGAAGCCGTTTTACGTCATCGCCATCGCTTGGCTGCTCTCGCTCAAATCTCAGGATAAGAGCTTGCCGGTCGTGCCGATTTCCGGCGCGTTGACAGCGGTTGTCGCGGTCTTGCTCATGATGCAGCCGGACTTTGGCCAGACGATCATCTTCTGTTCGATGTGGTTCGCCATGGTGATGATTACGGGCTTGTCATGGCGCGCGGTCGGCATCCTGTCCGGTACGGGCGGCGTCGGCATCACGGCGGCCTATCTTTTCTACCCGGTCGCGACGCAGCGCATTAACAATTTCCTCTTCCAGAGCGGGGATACCTACCAGACAGATAGCGCCCATGCGACGATCACAGCGGGCGGCCTGTTCGGCACGGGGCCTGGAGGTGGAGAGCTTAAGTTTCGCCTGCCGGAAGCCCATACCGACTACATCTTTTCCGTTATCGGGGAAGAGTTTGGCCTGCTCGCCTGTCTTGCCATCCTTTGCATCTTCATCGCGATGGCGGTCCGTGTTTTCGTGAAGCTGCTGGATGAAGATGATCCTTTCCTCATCCTTGCAGCGGGCGGGCTGATCACCCAGTTCACGGCGCAGGCGATGGTCAACATGGCCGTGAACGTC
Source organism: Chakrabartia sp. (assembly GCA_040398605.1). Taxonomy (GTDB): domain Bacteria; phylum Pseudomonadota; class Alphaproteobacteria; order Sphingomonadales; family Sphingomonadaceae; genus Aquisediminimonas. Next base: position 3,505 of record JBBATT010000008.1, on the reverse strand, counting down.
GGCATCGCACCATCCAAGGGGATGACCCTGCCGTTCATTAGCTATGGCGGGTCTTCGCTGATTGCCTTGTGCCTCGGCTTTGGCTTGTTGCTCGCCTTTACGCGCAAGAACCCGTATCTTACGCGTTCACCCTATGTCGTGAAGTGGAGTAACCGATGAGCGAGCGGCACTTCGTCCTCGCCGCAGGCGGCACAGGCGGCCATATGATGCCCGCCCATGCGCTGGCTGAGGAACTGACAAGGCGAGGGCACCGCGTCGCCCTCATCACCGATGAACGCGGCGCGCGCATCCCCGGCCTGTTCGATGGCGTGCAGACGCATATCCTCCCCGCCGGACGCATCACCAAGAATCCGATGACCTGGCTTGCCGGGGCAAAGGCGATCATGGCTGGCCGCACGATGGCGCTGCGCCTGTTTGAGACCTTCCAGCCGGCGGCTGTTGTCGGTTTCGGCGGATATCCCGCATTCCCGGCCCTACTGGCTGGCCGGTCCGCAGGCATCCGCACGGCGGTGCATGAGCAGAACGCTGTGCTGGGCCGCGTCAACCGGCTCGTTGCCTCCCGCGTTGACGCGATCGCTGTGTCCTTCCCGCAGATTGAACGGTTGGCCGAAAAGCATCTCAGCAAGACATGGCTGGTCGGCAACCCCGTTCGCGCCGAAGTAAGTGCGTTGCGGGAACAGCCTTTCCCCGCGCTGAGTGAAGAGGGCGTGTTCCGCGTCCTTGTCGTCGGCGGCAGCCAGGGCGCAACGGTCCTGTCCGATGTCGTGCCCGATGGCTTGGCGATGCTTCCCGTCGCGCTGCGCCGCCGTCTTCAGGTGACGCAGCAATGCCGGGCAGAGGATATCGACCGTGTCCGCGCGCATTATGCCAACCTTGGTATTGCAGCAGACTTGGCAACCTACCTCAACGACCTGCCGGATCGGCTGGCATGGGCGCATCTGGTGATTGCGCGGGCTGGGGCCTCGACGCTGGCCGAACTGACCTGCGCTGGCCGTCCGGCGATCCTTGTGCCGCTGCCGAGTGCGACCGATGATCACCAGACAGCCAATGTGCGTGAGATTGTGACCGCAGGCGGCGCGCGATCCATCGCTCAATCGAAATTCACAGCCAAGGAACTGGCCAAGCAGATGCAAAAACTGGGCCTTGACCCTGAAGGGTTAACCAACGCCGCCGGTCGGGCGCGGTCTATTGGGCGACCCAATGCGACCCGCGATCTGGCGGATATGGTCGAAAATCTCGATCGGCCTGTTGCACCTCAGGCCGTCGGCCTTGCCGCGCAAAGCACCCGGCTTGCAGGAGCTGGCGCATGAAGGCTGTCCCAACCAGCATTGGCACCGTCCATTTCATCGGCATTGGCGGCATCGGCATGTCCGGCATTGCAGAGGTGATGCACAACCTTGGCTATTCGGTGCAGGGCACTGATATTTCCGAGAGCTATGTTGTTGAAGGCCTTCGAAAGAAGGGCATCAAAGTGATGATCGGCCATGCGGCTGAGAACATCGGGGATGCCGCCGTTATCGTCACGTCGACCGCTGTGAAGCGGGGCAATCCTGAAGTCGAAGCGGCACTGGAACGTCGCATTCCCATCGTCCGCCGGGCGGAAATGCTGGCGGAACTGATGCGCCTGAAGTCGACTGTCGCGGTCGCTGGAACGCACGGCAAGACGACAACGACATCGATGATTGCCGCCATGCTGGATGCGGGCGGCGTGGACCCCACCGTCATCAATGGCGGGATCATTAACAGCTACGGGTCCAATGCGCGGCTCGGTGATAGCGATTGGATGGTGGTTGAAGCGGACGAGAGCGACGGATCATTCCTGCGCCTCGACGGCACAATTGCGGTCGTCACCAACATCGATCCCGAACATCTCGATCACTACGGCTCGTTCGATGCCGTGAAGAAGGCGTTTGTCGAGTTTATCGAGAATGTGCCGTTTTACGGGCTGGCCATCCTTTGCCTCGATCATCCCGAAGTGCAGGCGATCATCCCGCGCATCCGGGATCGTCGGATCATGACCTACGGCTTTTCTGCCCAAGCGGACGTGCGCGGAGAAAATGTCACGCCCTTCCCAGGCGGCAACCGCTTTGATGTCATTGTCCGTTCGCGCGATGGATCGCAGCGGGTGATTGGGGGGATCGAACTCCCTATGCCCGGTCGCCACAATGTTCAGAACGCGCTGGCAGCGATAGCCGTCGGGTTAGAGATGGGCATGTCGGATGCCGATATCCAGCGCGGATTTGCAAAGTTTGGCGGCGTCAAACGGCGCTTCACAAAGGTCGGGGAAATCGACGGCGTCACAATCATCGACGATTATGGACACCACCCTGTTGAAATCCGTGCCGTGCTGTCTGCCGCGCGGGAAGGCGCACAGGGCCGCGTCATCGCTGTTTGCCAGCCGCACCGTTATACGCGCTTGGGCGGATTGATGGATGAGTTTGCCTCCTGCTTCAATGATGCCGATATTGTGTATGTCACCCCCGTGTACGCGGCTGGTGAAGCGCCATTGGACGGCGTCAGTGCGGGCGCTCTTGTAAGCAACCTGAAGCGGCGCGGCCACCACGCTGCCGCCGAAATTGCAGACGCTGCTGCACTGGCGGCTGTCATCGCCGAACAGGGTAAGCCCGGCGACATGGTTGTGTGCCTCGGCGCCGGGGACATTACCAAATGGGCGGCGGGCCTTGCCGATGCCATCAAGGCGGCGCGCGCTTGATGACAAGGCTCGCCTTGCCTCCGGTGCGCGGAAAGCTGACGGCCAATGCGCCGCTGGCGCCGCTTGTCTGGTTCAAGGCGGGTGGCACTGCGGAGTGGCTGTTCGAGCCGAAGGACGCGGACGACCTTTGCGCCTTCCTAGAGGCGCTCGATCCGGCCACGCCCGTCATGGCGCTTGGTCTTGGGTCCAATTTGATTGTCCGCGATGGCGGCGTCTCCGGCGTTGTGATCCGGTTGGGCAAGGCCTTTGCCGAAGTGTCCAAACTCGATGCACTCACCCTGCGCTGTGGCGGCGGGGCGAGCGGCATTCTCGTGTCGTCCACAGCGCGTGACGCAGGCATTGGCGGGCTGGAATTTCTGCGTTCTATCCCTGGCACCGTGGGTGGCTTCGTCCGCATGAACGGCGGTGCCTATGGCCGTGAGGTCAAGGACATCCTGATCGAGTGTGACATTGTTCTGCGCTCCGGCGCACGCAAGACGCTGGGGCTCAGCGATCTTGGCTACACTTACCGTCATTCGGCATTGCCTGAAGGCGCGACTGTGATTTCAGCCACCTTCAAGGGGCAGGCTGCAGACCCTGTCGCGATTCAGGCAGAGATGGATCGCATTTCAGAAAGCCGTGAGGCCTCGCAACCGCTGCGTAGCAAGACGGGCGGGTCCACGTTCAAAAACCCGGACGGCCACAAGGCATGGCAACTGGTTGATGAGGCGGGCTGTCGGGGCTTGCAGATGGGCGGCGCGCAGGTGTCGGAAAAGCACACCAACTTCCTGCTCAATGTCGGGGATGCCACCA
>JBBATT010000007.1:11272-20254 GCA_040398605.1 Chakrabartia sp. | reverse complement strand
GGATTGACGGGACTGATTTGACGGCACTTATTCGCGGTCGCAACACAGGCGGCATTTTGGTCGTCAGCGGGCGGATGGGCGCTGATGCCTTTAACTCGGCATTGGCCGCAGGGGCCGACATGTTCGTCAACAAGCCCGTTCGGTTCGACCAAGTGACACATGCCGTCTCCTCGATCTGGCGCCGTTTTAGCGAACCTCGCGCCCGGTCGACGACGTGGAAGACGACCCGTAGTTTTTCAGAATTGAGATCGCCAATGGGACTCAAGATAGCTTTGACTCCAATGGAAGGTAAACTGATACGAAAGCTGTGCGAACATGCAGATGTTGCAGTGAGCCGCGCAGATTTAGCGCTGGCATCGGGTATCTCCGGAAGCGTGGACTATCGCAACTTAGACGCCACGTTCTTCCGGCTGCGTCGAAAGATTGAACGAGAAGCTGGCTGCCCCTCCCCATTCCGCACTGTGCACGGGGTTGGGTATCAGTTAAGTGAAAGTGTTGACGTTCTGCCTAAAGATGAGGCTTCATGATGCCATCCAATTATGGGTTCATCAGCATTACGTCGATGGTTCAATACCTCTTCATTGGCGAGCTACTCATTTTCTCGCTTTGTCTAGTCGTCATTCAAATAAGAACGCGAGCCGTTTATCTCTGGCTAATTGCTAATGTTGTTGCGCTTTTCGGAAGCCTTCTCACATTATCCAAATTCGAAACAGAGCAAACAAGTGCCAAAATCATTGGGGGAGCAATGATATTGCTCTCCGCTTCCTTAAAATCATACGGCTTTTCAGAAAAAATATTTTTCAAAAAACGCAATAGATTGCCCGCAACTCTCCTGTTATTAGGCATTTTACTAGCGGTTGCAGTAGTTGTAACAGGTGACACAGATTATCTTTTGATGATCGCTTCGTTATCAAGTATTTTCATATCAATTTCTGCTGTAACTTTCTTGATAAAAAATAGATTATGGATTGGACTTTCTTCTAGAAATTACATGATACTTATATTTTGTTTCACTACGTTACCTTTGATTTATTTGTTTTATATTTCTTACCCAATAGGTTCCATAAAAACGTTCGTTCTTCCAGAAGGGCGCGAGCCAGTTGCGATCGTTCTTCAATCTATACTCGTATTTTTAGCTCATATTTGTTTTCTTGGGATGATATTTGCGCGGAACGTACGCGAGAACGTTTTTGACGTACGCAGATCTATTCGCATTCGCGAGGGAAGTGTTAAATCCAAGTTGAGGGAGCAGGAAAGTGCGGCGCTTGCGGATGAACGCTACCACCTTCTAAAAATGCTCACTCATGAAGTGCGCCAACCAATGAATTCGGCGCAAGCTGCGTTGCAGGCTCTGAGCAATAAGATCAGTTCAGGAAGTGAAACGCCTGAATATGTGCAAAGTACAATCGGTAATACAGTTTCAACGATCAACTCGATCATTCTGTCGATTTCAAATTCAATTTTAGGCGCGACGCTCATCACAAAAGGCAGAGTGCAGAAGCTTGAAATGACCGATATATGCTGTGTCGTCGAACTTGCCCTGCTCGACTTAGACCCGATAGAAACGCAGCACTTTGAAAAAAATTTCGCACAGCCCGTCATGTTTGCAGAGGCTGATCCCATTATTTTGAGGTTAGGAATTCGCAATTTACTCGAGAATGCGGTCAAATATTCTCCCCGGAATTCGAAGAAATTTTTGAATGTTGAAATCGATGACGAGCAATTGACTTTGGTTATTTGCGTCACAAACGAGATCGAAGGGTCGGCGATGCTCGGCCCCGATATCTTTAATCAGGCCCGCCGCGGCGTTGACAAAAAATACGATGGATATGGATTGGGTCTTTACATTGTGAAGGAAGTCGCGAAATCGCATCGAGGCAATCTTGTCTGTTATAATAGTGACGGAAAGAATGTTACGTTTGAGTTGGCAATTCCGGCCTAGTTTTTAGATTGTATGCTCATCCAATCGGTGACCCGAGGCGATAAGACACCCGACAATGTCGAATGCCTGTGGTGTGGCGGGGATGGCTTGCATAGATGAGGCAGGCGACCGCATTCCCTTTGAGCGATACCGATTGGTGAAGGCCGATCTGCCACCAGAAGCGACCTTCTCGTCAGCACAGGCACCGCCATCGACCGACACTACACCATTGCGCGTAAGGGCCGTATGCGGCAAAGCGCCAGCATGACTGATACGCCTCCTGATCGCCTTTGCATTGACCCGTCCAGCCCGCATTTCGACGTAGAAGTTCTGCGCCGTGGTGTCGGCATCAAATTTCGCGGCATCCAGCGCCACGATGTTGAGGAATACTCCATGTCCGAGGGCTGGGTGCGCGTTCAGGCGGGCAAGACCGTGGACCGGCGCGGCAAGCCTTTGCTGCTGAAGCTCAACGGCCCGGTTGAAGCCTGGTTTGAAAGTGTCGAGGCGCAGTCTGGCGCGGAGCCCACCCCGGAGGCGTGATGCCGCCGCTGCATTTTGCCGGACATGATTTTCAAGTGGCCGGCGGCAAGGCGCTGTTCTGGCCCGCCCGAACCGCGCTGATCGTCGCGGACCTCCATCTTGAAAAGGCCAGCTGGTTCGCTGCGCGCGGGCAAATGCTGCCGCCGCATGACAGCATCGCTACTCTCTCTGCCGTTACGGCGCTGGTGGAGGCAACAGGGGCACGCGAAGTCTGGTGCCTTGGTGACAACTTCCACGACAGCGACGGCGCGACGCGACTCCCGGCCGACGCCCGTGCGACGCTCGCGCGATTGACGGACAAGCTCGACTGGGCGTGGATCACCGGCAATCATGATGAAAAGCTGCCCGATATTGTCGGCGGCCGCATTGTCGAAGAGGCGGATCTGGACGGGATCATCTTGCGACATCATGCGGACCCTGTCGATCACCGGCCGGAACTCTCCGGCCATTTCCACCCCAAATATGGCGCCGCCGCGCGCGGCAGGCGGGTGACGAGGCCCTGCTTTGTTGAAGGGGCGACCAAGCTGATCCTCCCGTCCTTCGGTGCGCTTACGGGCGGGATGGCGGCCACCCATCCGGAGATTGTCCGCTGCATTGGGGCGATTGTGGCGATCCATGTTCCCGCTGGAGACCGGCTCGTCCGCTTTGCAGGCTGAGGAGGCTCAGCCTTCCATCAGGGCATAGAGCGCGACGGGCGCATTGCCGCGGACCGGCAGATGTTCGCCTGCAAATTCTGTTCGATATCCTGATGTTACGCGACCAAAGAGCGCCGTCGCAAAATCGCCTGACACGAAGATGCCGCCCGGTTGTGTGATGGGGTCAATCCATTCAGGCAGCGCGCTTGCATTGCCATAAAGGCCCGCAGCACTTTGCAGCACGATGCCATAATGGCCACTGATCCGCAGGCTGACGGGGGCGGCGTTCCTGTCTGCATCGCGCAGGCGTAGGGCCGCAGTGGCGGCGTCCTCCGGGGTGTCGAACGCAAGCGCATAGCCTGCGCTCTGGCGGCTGATGTGGAAGGGAGGGTGTGGCAGGCTCGCGAGCACTGCTTCGATCGGGTCAATCGTTGCGGCAACAAAGCGACCCATATCTGCGTCACCCACCTGCTCAATCCCCGCAAAGCCGACGAACAGCAGGGCCGCGACCCGGCGGCCGGGATCTTCAGTTGCACCCGCACCAGCCAATGGCGTTGCGATTTGGCGGGGCCAGCGCAGGACGTGCTGGGGCCTTCCCGCCGCGCGCCAGGTTTCGCCATCGCGCGCGGTTTCCTTGCCGGTGCCAAATGGCCCGGCCGCATCATCGGCGATGAGAAGCTGAACAGCCACGCTTTCCAGCAGCCTCGCATTGAGCACTGCGGCACCCATCGACAACTCGCTGGCGAGCGTATTGGCGATGGGATCATAGCGCCCGGTCATGTCGCTGGCCTCTTGCACGCGCACCGCAGCCTCAAGGCAGGCCTCAAATCGTTCGGCCCAGTTTTCCGCCCAAGGCTCAACCGAAGCAGCGCGAAAGGCGTCGCGGGACATGGGCAGCATGACATGGAGTTCAGCCCCGCGAGCGATGAGGCGCTCGGCAATTAAGATGTCCGATCCTGCCGCCAGTGCGCCGAAGCCAAAGCCGACATTGTGGGCCGATAGCACGTCATCAATCTGCTTGGTCAGCGTCGCATGGCCTGCGTCATCAGCCCCCACACCGAGATGCCCTGCAAAATGGAGGCTGGCGGGGGGGCGGAATTCGTCGAGCCATCCACAGGGCAAGTCGCTGGCTTCACAGATGAGATTGAGTTGCCGCAGCGTGACGGCATGGTCCTGCCAATTGGACCCTAAGGTGACGGCGTGGCGCAGCGCGGACGTTGCCGTATCGATCTGTCGCTGGAGCAGGAGTGCTTCGGCGCGCGTGGCCTCGATGAAATAGGGTGTGTCCGCAATGTCGCCGCCATGGTCGATCCGGTCCACGACTTGCGCCGCAAAAGCAGCGGCCTCCTGTTGGTCCCCCGCCAGAAAGCGCATCGTTGCGACGTTGATCAGGTGATAGGGGGCAGCCGATAGCGTGTCGGCGCGTGCATAGGCGGAAGCGGCATCGGCAAAAAGCTGTTGCCGGTACGCTGCAACCGTGGAACGCAGTGCGCGATCCTTCAGTAGTCGGCCCCGCAGTGTATGAACGGCGGGGTCGGGATCATCATCTCCGAATCCCGCCGCTTCAAACTGCCGCCAGGCGTGGTCCAGCGCGCCCGATCTTGCAGAGGCAAGAATGGCCGTGAGGTTTCCGGATTGTGCCTGGCGGTGCGTCATTCCCTTTGGTGATCGCCTAGCCGCTGCCGCTGCCGCCCGGGTTCCGGATGTCCGGATCGATCAAAAGGCGCAGCGGCGATTTTTTGCCCGGCTTGTTTTCATGGATCACGTCGACCACGAAATTGAAGGGGTCTACATAGTTGGCGGTCGGAGCAATCGCCTCAAACGTAACCATCTTGCAAGGCGCGCTGCCGCCATAGGGCTTTCCGAACGGATAGCTGGTGCCATCAGGCGCCACCCGACAGAAATTGGCATAGCGGTCCTTGTTTGCACCCTCCTTGAACTGGATCGGGTCCGCATCCGTTGCGAACTGGAAGTTATCCTTGCCGGACAAGGTGAAGACGATGTTGGACGGGGCCGCGCAGTTCAGGCTGAGCGGCTCGATCTCAATGTCGCACTGTGCTTCTGTCGGGGCATATTTGCCGCTAACGACCTGCTGGACGGCCTCTTCTAATGAGAGGTCGGTCGGTTTCTGAGGGTTTTTATACCCCAGCCGGAACTTGTTGCCGGTAATGCTGGCTTCAATTTCGCGGATGATTGTTTTTCCTATCGCACTTGTCATTACGCCTTCTCCTTCTGCTCTTTATTGAGTGACGCGAGTTTGCGTTCGATCTGCGCGAGGCGTTCTCGCCACAGCTGGTTTGCGGGGTCGCGCGAGATCATGTCGGACACTTTTGAACGCGCGTCCTGCAGCCGCTGCACCCCCGCTTCGTGTCGTCCATCTTCCTGTTCGATCTCTGCAAGTGAGAGTTGACGGGTCACCCAGACGTCACGATAATCGAGATTTTGCGGATCAAGTTCGACCGCGCGATTAACGGCATTGGCCGCTGCCAAATAGGCGCGCCGCGCTTCTAGGCGGCGGTCGGATGCCTTGTGAGCGTCACCAAGCCAGCCATAGCTGTTGGCCAGATCGGCCAGTGCTGATCCGTCTTTAGGGGAGAGTTTCACCACCTGTGCCTTGGCCCCGACGGCATCAGCGCAGGCCTTTTCGGCAAGGGTCAAGTTTTCGGCTTTGGGCATCAGGGCAAGCGCACATAGATTGCCTTGCGCATAGCCCTGTTCGCGAATGTAACGCACCTGTCCGGGCTTGAGCGCCGACATGCGGTCGGCCAGCTTCACATAGCCCTGAAAATGCGTCTGCGCGGTCTGCAAATCCTTTTTGCGATAGGCCATATACCCCAGCCAATATTCGCTCTGCGCATGGGCAAAGAGGCTTTCGGCATCGCCCGGCCGTCGGGCGACGATGGCAGATGTCGTCCTGTGGGCTTCTGTAAATTTGGCAAGGGCTGCCGACTTGTCGCCGCGCGCTTCATCATCTTCGCCCATGGCATGGAGTATGCGGGCCCGCCGTTCTAGGCTCTGGTCGGGCAGGGCCGCCAAAGACTGGTCACTATAATAATCCATTGCGCGTGCGTTGACCGCGTTCATGACATCTAGCCGTCCAACCCCCTTTAGGCGCCCTCGTAAGTCGGTCAGCATGAACTCAATCAGACCTTCCGCCTCTGCTTGTTGATGCTCAGCGTCCGCGCGGGCGCGGACGGCTGCCACCAGCAGGCCAGACAGCACTATAATAGCAATGACAGCGGAGGCTGTGACGGCCATCACGCGGCGCAGGCGACGCTGCGCATCGCGCTGGACGAGATCATCGACACCGATGCCGGTCAGCCCGGCGATCAGCTTAATGCGGCCCAATCGTTCCTGATCCCCGCCCAGGTCGGATGCGACGGGTTCCCGCGCGCTGCCATCGGGGCCGGGGGTGAAGAGCGCAGACGGGAAGGCCTCTTCGGGCTCTCCATGCACCAACGCGGGCAGAATCGGCCGGTCCGGATGCATTTCCCGGAACAGCTCAATCTCCCTGTTGACCCAGCGGGAGGCCTTGGCATCTGGGGAGCATAACACAATCAGCGCTGCGGAATCGGCGAGGGCAGCCCTGATTTCAGTGCTCAGATTATCCGCTGCCGGAAGCTCATCAATGTCCCGGAAGATGGGGGTTAGCCTTGCGGGAACAGGCCCGCGCGGTGTGGTTGTCCCGACAAGCCTGGACGGCAGGCGATAGCTCTCAAGCCGCCGATGGAGACGGACGGCAACGGTCGTGTCGCAATGGCTATAGCTGATGAACGCCTTATACCGTCCGGTCTTCCCGGCTTTCTCCACCGTCATTGGCCTCCCCGCTTCGCACCAATATGGATCTAACGATCCTTCGCACGAAGACCGGGCATCGCCAAGGGGGGATCATCGGTAGCGCAAGTTTTCCCGTCCCAGATCGGCCACGGAGCGCGCGCCCATCAAGCGCATCCCCCGTTCAATCTCAGCATGAAGCTTGCCAATGGCGCGTTCCACCCCGGGCTGTCCGGCAGCGGCCAGCGCATAGAGATAGAGCCGCCCGCCCGAGCAGGCCTTGGCGCCCACAGATAAGGCCTTCAGAACATGGCTGCCCCGCGTGATCCCGCCGTCGCAAATGACATCGAGCTTATCGCCCACAGCATCGACGATTTCGGCTAGCTGATCGAATGGCGCACGGCCTCCATCCAACTGCCGTCCGCCATGGTTAGACACCATGATGGCGGTCGCGCCAATGTCGACGGCGCGCTTGGCATCTTCGACAGACATAATGCCTTTGAGGCAAAACTCGCCACCCCAATCGGCGCGGACCTTTTCAGCGGTCTTCCAGTCCATCGATGTGTCGAGCATCGTGTTGAAATAGTCTTGGATCGAAATCGCCTGCTGTGATCCTTCGCGGACATGGTCCTTCAAGTTTGAGAGTTCGAACTTTTCGCGCAGCAGATAATTCAGTGTCCAGCGCGGGTGCATGGCAAAGTCGAACGCGGAAGACACCGTCAGCTTGGGCGGTGAGGTAAAGCCTGTCTGCATGCAGCGCTCCCGATTGCCGCTGACGATGGTGTCGACGGTCAGCGCGATCGCATCAAATTTCGCCGCCTTGCAGGCCTCCACCATCGCGGTGTTCAGACCCTTATCTTTATGGATGTAGAGCTGGAACAGCTTGGGGGTGGAGATTGTCTCGCCAATCTCCTCAATGCTGACGGTCGCAAGGCTGGAGATGCCGAAATAGGTGCCAAACTTTTCGGCCGCACGCGCCACGGCGCGTTCCCCCTGCCAGTGGAACACGCGCTGAAGCGCGGTGGGGGAGAGGAAGAGCGGCATCGCAATTTTGCGACCCATGACTGTGGTCGACATGTCGATATCGGCCACGCCTGCCAGCACATTGGGCACAAGGTCGCACGCCTCATAGCTTTCGGTGTTCCGCCTGCGCGTCACCTCATCATCGGCGGCACCATCGATATAGTGAAAGACAGGCCCCGGCAGTCGTCTGCGCGCAAGCTCCCGAAAATCGCTGGTGTTGTTGCAGTCTTCAAGCTTCAACCGCCACTTTGCGGCTGCCAGCCGCGACGCTTCATTCGTCATCCTTGCCCCTGATTGCCTGCCCTGCTGCCCGCGCCGCGCCCTCCAGCGGGTGGAGCGGACGGGCAGGGGCTGGACAATTTCGTGCCTCACCCAATCCCTTCAGATAGCCGCGGCGGACGACGCCTGCATAGAGGGCTTCGCGATAATCCCGGTCGGCGCGCCCTGCGCCCGAAATTTCGCGGACGAGCGAGCGGAAGGGAATGAGGCTTGAGACAAGGCCCCCTGCCGCATTGGCGACGCCTTCCTTGCGCTTGCGGGCATCCTCATTGACTTCGACTTCATCAAAGTCTGGGCCGAGCACGGCATTTAGTTTTTCGATTTCGGAGATGATACCCGCACAGGTGTTGAACGCAGTGGAGGCATAAGGGTTGTCCTGAATCGCCAGCAGGTCTTCTGGCACGTCTTTGCGCTTCAAATTCACATCTGCCAGCGGCCGGGTGATGACATCCTCAACCGTTGGCGCGGGTTGCGGGTCACCTTGCGCGACCGCAGCAGCGGGGAGAGCGATGGACCAAAGGATGGCATAGCCCAGTGATATTGGACGCAAGTTAAGACGCGGCATGGCGGACCTCCCTAAAAAGGGGGATTATTCCCGCAATTGAAAGAAGCGCCAACCGGCTTGTCGATAACGCTGGTTTGATCTGTCGCCGGTCTCGGTCAGCAGCGCACGAATTTCTGCAGCGCAGCGCTGTGATGCGGACATGTCGGTAAAGGAAAATGTCTGAGCACAGGCCAGCCTTTGACGGTCAAGCATAGGCGCGACATCGCCTCCATCGGGGCGGAGTGCTGCCTCCAGCTGGTTAGGGT